>CAZEUB010000057.1:0-35480 GCA_964515605.1 uncultured Sulfurovum sp.
CTCTCAAAACTTCCAACTCTCTCTCTCCAAGCTTCACATAGTTTTTGAACATAGCTAGTAACATATCAGTAGGTTGTTGAAACTCTTTGATAAAAAATGCTGTTGGGTCATTTTCATCAATATTACTGACATCTGCAAAATCTTCTATAAATTTATCAAAACTATGACCTGCCATAACAGCACAGGCGTGAATCATCATAGCATCTTTTATCTCATTATCCTCAACAGTATGATTTAAAACCAAAAATATCTCTTTTGCACCTTTGATGTCATTTTCGCTATATCTTTGGATTCCATGTTCATATATCGCTCGTGCTGTGGCTAACTCTTCTGGGTTGGTTATGCTAAATCCTCTGTTTTGAGTTAGATAATCAGCTAGTATATCAAATGCTCTCTCTACGATAAATGTAAATATCTCATTTATCTCATCTTCACTTGCCTCTATAGCTAGTTTTGTACCTAGAAGCTGATAGCCTTTGTCTATACTGCCTTGGTTTTTCATCTCATCTTCTAGTTTTTTTAAATCTTTGATGAAGTTTTCATCTTTTTTTAGTGCTTCTATATCTATTTCTTGTTCTTGCATGTGGGTTCCTTTGTTTTTTATTTTTATAGTCTATGTGATATGGACAAGCACGGGGGCGTTGTCCCTACAGGGCTTTTTTTATTCGCTCTAGTGCCTCTCTTGTCTTCTCCTCTTCGTATACTAGAGCAAGTCTTACGAAGCCTTGACCTTGACCTTCTCTTCCTAGGAATGAACCAGGGATGACCTTTAGATTATACTCCTTGTAAAGTCTTGTTGTGAACTCTATCTCGTCATCTACAGCCAACCAGATGTAAAAGGTTGCCAGTGGTGGCTCTATGCCCAAAACCTCCTTGGCTATCTCAAAGTTTCTAATGTATTTGGCTCTGAACCCATCAACATGAGTTTGGTCTGCCCATGCTACAGCTGCTGCGTGTTGTAGTGGAAGAGGGGAGGCACAACCTACATAGGTTCGGTAAGTCATGTACTCTTTAAGTATTTTGGCATCACCTGCTATAAAACCACTTCGTAAACCTGGGGCTGATGAACGTTTAGAGATGGAGTTGATGACCAATATATTTTTAAATTCACTGTTTCCTACCTCTATACTTGCATTGAGCAAAGAGGGTAGGGGAGTATCTAAATAGAGGTCTATATAGCACTCATCATTTAACAGAATAAAGTTATATTTGAGTGCTAGTTCAACCCACTTTTTTAGCTCATCTAGCAGTATGGTTGAAGATGTTGGGTTGTTTGGTGTGTTGATAATGACAAAGTCGCAACGCTCTAAATCTCGCTCATCAATAGTGGGCTGAAAATTATTCTCTGCTGTTAGGTTCATGTATATAACTTCAGAACGAGAGGCTTTAGCCGCTCCTTCATAGATTTGATAAAAAGGGTTAGGAAATGCCATAACAGAGTTGGGTATATCATGGAGTAGAAACTGAGGAAAATTAAAGAGAACTTCACGTGTCCCAAAGGTAGGGATAATCTGCTCATCTGTAAGCTCTAAGTCAAAACGATTTTTGAGATAGGTTAAGATACCTTGGCGAAGTTCTAACTCTCCTGATGTTTTGGGATACTTATTTAGAAGCTCTGATTTATCATGTAGTTCATCTAAAATAAACTGAGGAGTTTTAAATTGAGGTTCACCAATGGTTAGGCTTAATGGGGTGTACTCCTCTGTAGGAGTAATGGGGTTTAGTAAATTATTAAGTTTCTCAAAGGGGTAGGTTTCAAAGTTCAAAGGGATCACCTATTTTTTGAGAGGATTATAGCAAAAGTAAGATTTGGATTGGATGGGGACTAAGTAAAAATTAATTTACTTAGTTGATATGGTTGATATGAAATAGTTTAAATTACTCTTCACAAGCGAGATCAGTTTTGGCAGTTGGGAGCTCTTTGTAGTTATTCTCATAAAGTTTTGCTGGTTCTAAGTCCTTACAATCAACCTCTGTACAAGGAATGGTCTCTGCCATAGGATAATCGACAAATGTCTCTCCCTTAACCTCTTGAAGATTTTTGATATCTGCACACCCTTTACCTTTTTCGAGTTTTGGATTTGTCCCTGATTCCTTAATTTCAAGTTTTATGGGAAGGGTTTCATCTTTTCTCTTCTCTACCTTATTACTCTTGGGTAAATTAGTCGCCTCTACTTTATCGCTTTTGGGTAAATCTTTAGCAGGATTAGCGATACTGTATCCTCCAAAAGCAATAACCAATAGGACTCCTGTTAATAAGCTTCTTGGTGAAAATTTCATACTTATCTCCTTCGTTAGTACGTTTAATAATAATTAAATAATATGATACTTAAAATTTGATTAGTTTAACATAAAATAAAAAAATAAATTTAAAAATATTATTCCTTTTTTAACAGAAAGATACTAAACTATCAATTTAAGTTTTTAGAAATATAGGGAAAAGGAATAGATTTAAGATGAAAAAAGTTGTAGGATTGTTGTGGTTACCAGCCATTTTGATTTCAGGAGAGCTAAAAAATTTTTTGTTAAAAGCAAAAAATCAACAGAAACCATTGATGGTAATGGTGACATCAGAAGAGTGTCGATATTGTAAAAAAATGAAAAATGAGACTTTGAAAAACTCAAAGGTTGAAGAGGAACTTCAAGACTTTCTTTTTGCCCGTATAGATAAAGAGGACTCTGAAGCGAAACGGTATTTACCTGCAATTAATTATGCACCTACTATCTTTTTTGTCTCTCCAAAGTTTCAAATTATAAATACTGCAGAGGGGTATCTCCCTCCACACAAATTCATCCCTTGGATCGAAGATACCAAAACAAAATTGGGCATAAATATCCAAAGCACAGAATCCACACTCTCCTCTTCAGGCACCATGAAGAGAGAAAAGGGAGATAACTGGATGTACGATATCGCATCAGGTATAGATTATGCGACACAAACAGGTAAGCAGTTGATGATTTTTGTGGGTTCTTCTCGCTCTAAATGGTCACAGAAATTAGAAAAACACACACTAAAAGATAGCAAAGTCAAAAACGCACTCAAAGAGTTTGTATGGGTTAAGATAACCAAAGGAGATAGTGATGCTGCTTATTATGGTATCAGTACCAAAAAAGTTCCTTATGTCTATTTTATGACCTCTGATCTTCGAGAGTTAGTCGTTGCCAAGGGCTATTTCGCTCCCAAAGATTTTCTTCAATATATTAAGTATGCCAAATCAAAAATTTAGAATCGTTGGATCGATTCTAAATACCTGTATTGCAACTGGCAATATCTCCACTTCTGATACCTCTTCTAAACCATTCAACTCTCTGTGCCGATGAGCCATGTGTAAAGGCATCGGGTACCACATACCCTTGTGCCTGTTTTTGTAGGGTATCATCACCAATAGAGGAGGCAGCATTGAGTGCCTCTTCGACATCTCCTTGTTCTAGTATATTAAATCTTTTGTGTGCATGGTGTGCCCAAACTCCTGCATAGCAATCGGCTTGTAGCTCAACACGAACTTGTATCTGGTTGGCTCCCTTTTGACCTCTAGCTTGTTGTTTCATTCTTTGAACCTTATTGAGGGTTCCCTCCATATTTTGGATATGGTGTCCAATCTCATGTGCCAAGACATACGCTTGTGCAAAGTCACCTGAGGCGTTGTGTCTTTTGGCAAGTTCATCAAAAAATGATAGATCAAGGTAGACTTTTTGATCCGCAGGACAGTAAAAAGGACCCATCTGTGCAGAGGCTTGACCACAACCACTTCTAGTAGAACCTCGGTAGAGCACCATTGTAGGTTCACGATAGGTAGCACCATGAGCTCTAAATATCTCTTTCCAAACCTCTTCGGTATCTTTTAAAACCGTAGAGATAAATCGAGCTTCTCTATCATCTGCTTTTTGGTTAATAGGGTGTGACGTGCCACCTGTTAGTGTGCCAAGAGGATTGAATCCGGAGAAGTATGCTACCGCACCTACTGCAATAACTGCCCAACCGAATTTGGTTTTTAGTAGTCGTTGAATAATTGGCCACAAGAACATAATGGTTCCCATAGAGGGCATACCACGCCGTCCTCCTTGACTGCTACCTCTACGATCCTCTACATGACTGCTCTGTTCACGATCTTCCCATCTCATATTGATTGTCCCTTTGATTTTTGATCCAATTATATCACAAGTAAAATTTGACTACAATATTAATAATTGTTTATCCTCTTCTTTAGGAGTCTTTTGTGTCTTTAGCCTTAGCAAGAAAATACCGTCCCGCATCTTTTGAGGATCTTATTGGTCAGGAGTCTGTTTCTCAAACATTGAGTCTAGCCCTAGAGAGCAATCGTCTCTCTCATGCCTATCTCTTCTCAGGTCTAAGAGGAAGTGGAAAGACCTCAACCGCACGTATCTTTGCCAAAGCACTTCTGTGTGAGCAGGGAGCCTCTGCTCACCCTTGTGGGGGATGTAATAGTTGTTTGATGGCATCTGAGGGGCGACATATAGATATTATAGAGATGGATGCTGCATCAAATCGTAAAATTGATGATATTCGTGAACTAATAGAGCATACCAAATACAAACCAGCCTCAGGACGTTATAAGATTTTTATTATAGATGAGGTGCATATGTTGACCAAGGAGGCATTTAATGCATTGCTCAAAACACTTGAAGAGCCTCCTGATTTTGTGAAGTTTATTCTTGCGACAACCGATCCACTTAAACTTCCTGCTACTATTTTGAGTAGGACACAGCATTTTCGATTTCGCAATATCTCTCAATCTGTTTTGACACATCACTTAGAACATATTTTAGCACTTGAAAATGTGGGATATGAAAAAGAGGCGATAGAGATTATCGCACGATCAGGAGCGGGGAGTGTACGAGATGCGTTGACACTATTGGATCAAGCAATTGTCTACTCCAAAAATTTTATAGATCTCTCAACAGTAACCGATATGTTAGGGATTATTGAACCCTCTTTGTTGGAGGCTTTGATCGATAAGATCTTGCTCAAAGATGAAGCAGGTATTTTGGAGTTTATCTCTATGGCAAAAGAGTTTGAAGCTGAGATGGTAATTGATGAGTTGATGCTCTACCTCAAAGAGATGCTCTTGGGTGGGTCTCACAAATTAAACCCAATGATTATTGAGCGATTTTTTCGTGTCTTAGCAGAGGCAAAACAGCTTTTGAGTATTGGGAGCAATGGAGAGTTTGTTTTGGCATTGAGTCTCTTTAAGATGATGGAGTCTTTGGAGATTCAAGATATTGATGGGATGATTCGCACATTGGAAAAGGAGTTAGCCTCTGTTAATATAGAGCGTTCTTCTTCTCTATCAGACGGTGCTACGGTTGCTATAGCACCAACGGTAGAGAAAAAAGTTTTGCCAAGTGAGCAGAGAGTTGAGGAGGAGATATCAGATCAAAAAGAGGAGAGTATCCCCCCTGCTAAACCTATCGATAGTGGGGCAAAACAGTTTGCTTTGTTGATTGATAAACTTTATGATCGTAATTATGAGCTAGGAGAGTGCTTCAAAAAAGTAATTGTCTATATCTCATTTGAGAAGGATATATTAACATGGGAATCGACAGCCAATGATGAGGAGAAGAGACTTCTAAGAAATCATTGGAACTTGATTCGTATGTTTGTACAAGAGATATTTGGTTATGAGACCAGTATCAAAAATATCTCAAAGGAGTTACCCCCGCAAAAAAGAGTAGAGCCTACCCCTTTGGAGTCGATAGAGGAGCCAATCTCAATGATAGAAGAGGAGGTCTTGGGGCATACAGTAGAGCATACTAATCCCAAGAGTCAAGAAGAGGAGAGCGAGAAAAAAGAGGAGATCCAAGAGAAAGACAAAAGCACAATTCTTGATGAACCCATGGTTGCAAAAGCCTTAGAACTCTTTGCTCCCAAAAGAGTTCGTGTCAAACGAAAAAGTTAAATTTATAACAACAAGTTAGGAGTACAAAAAGAGTGAAAAAAATCTATTACCCCTATCAAGCATTTCTAAAAGATTTAAAATGTTTGGTTCAACAGATAGATCAACCTTTTGATACCATTGTCCCTATCTCTAGAGGAGGGCTTTTGATAGGGCAGATGTTGGGTGAGTATTATGATATCAGAAAGGTATATACAATTAATACCATTGGATATAATGCTACAGAGAAATTGGATAAGGTAAGAGTGATGAATCTTCCTGATCTATATAGATCTCAGAGAGTATTGATTGTTGATGATATTGCAGACAGTGGTGACACTCTGGTAGAGGTGTTAGAAGTTTTATCAACTCATTATCCTAAGATAACTTTTTTGACTGCAACCATCTTCTGTAAACCTACCTCTTCTATTCAACCTACTTGGTGGGTTAGAGAACCACAAGGATGGATTGAATTTTTTTGGTCAGAAGATCTACGTTACTAAAAGGGTATTTTTAAAAAAATAGCTATAATGTCACCATTATAAAATGGAGAAGCTATTAATGAAAGCAATATCACTCTTTAGTGGTGGGTTGGATAGTATGATTGCTATCAAACTTATCGTAGATCAAGGTATCGATGTCATTGCGGTACATATCAAAACAGGCTTTGGAGGCACCAAGGATATCACTGATATATTAGCCAAACGTGCCAAGATGGTTGGGGCTGAGTTTAAGATTATTGATGTACGAGAGGAGTATCTACAGAAGATCCTTTTTGATCCCAAGTATGGCTATGGGAAAAATTTTAACCCCTGTATCGATTGCCATGGATATATGTTCAAAGTTGCCAAAGGGGTGATGAGAGAGCTTGGTGCCTCATTTGTTGTCACAGGAGAGGTAATAGGACAACGCCCAATGAGTCAACGCTCAGATGCACTCCAACAGGTTAATAGATTAGCAGAAGATACAGAAGAGAGATTGATTCTTCGCCCTCTTTGTGCAAAGTTGATGGAGCCTACAACCCCTGAGATTGAGGGGTGGGTCGATCGTGAGAAACTGCTTGATATCTCTGGAAGAAGTCGAGAACGACAACTAGCTCTTGCCAAAGAGTATGGATGGGAGGAGTATGAGTCCCCAGGGGGAGGCTGTCTTCTTACCGAGGCACACTACTCCGATAGAATTCGAGAGTTTCTCAAGCATGATACCTTTGAGGTGACAGATATTGATCTGCTGAAATTTGGTCGTCACTTTAGACTCCCTGATGGTGCCAAACTTGTCGTAGGTAGAGATCAAGAGGATAATGAGGGGCTGAAGAGAGTAAAGAGTGATAAATATCTTGCCATTAAACTCCCCATTGCAGGTCCCTACTCACTTATGAGCAGAGAGGCGAGTGATGCAGATCAAACTCTCGCTGCCAAACTAGCCATCACCTATGCCAGAAGTTCAGCAGATAGAGCCTATAAGGTGCTGGTTGGAAAAAAGGAAATTGATGTATCTCCTTTTGCTACCAAAGCAGAGGCTCAGAGATACTTCTTCAATGCTTAGAGGGTATCACGCACAACCTCTACGATTAGTTGAGACATATTCTCAATATACCGCATCAGTGGTGCACGAAGGGGTTTAAGCTCCTCTTCACTCCACCGATTAAAATTTTTGGGATAGATAAAACCTATCTTATTGGGGTTCACCTTGGATCCTACAGAGGTAGCCACAAGAGTCATCTCTCTATCCTCATTGATCTTTTTAAGATAATTATCCATTGAGGCTAATGGTTTTAGTTTGTAGATATGGGCAAAAAATGGCGTAGCAGAGTAGAACTTATTACTATTGACAAAACTTTGTGTAAGCAGACCATAGCCACTCACCTTAATCTCTTTGCACCCCAATATCCCACAATCTTTGGTGGCAATTTTGCTACTCTCATTGATAATCACAATGGCAGAAAGCCCCAAACGATTTGCCAAATTGTTATAGGTATTGGCTTTGCCACGTGCAACCATCCATATCCCATTGACATTTTTGACCAATCCATTCACCTCTTTGGGGGAGAGTCCCTCTTTTCTAAGATTGATCGCCTTGATACCCAGACGTGTTAATCTTCGTGCCAACTCCTGCTCAATATAGGTTGGGATTTGCCAAGCAAAAGGATACTCTTTGGTAAAATTTGTCAAAGCAGTTGTCCCCAAATGGGTATGGGTTGGATAGGGGCGTACATTGACAAGGTATCCTACCCTTTTTGCTGTTGGGCTAATCACCACTGAGGAGTTACCCACTGTGGCATCTATAGGCTGAAGACATCCAGCCATCAAAATCGTCATCATAAAGATCAATAGTCGTCGCAACATTATCTCATCCTTCTTATAAAATGATATACCATTATAGCATGTAATCATTTTGTAACCATTTTATTCTATACTTCGATCCATATACAAAAGGAGTAACATCAACATTATGAAAAAAATTCTACTTTCAACCATTGCTATTGCTACCATTGCTACCGCAGGAGAGAGTGTGGTAAAGTCACATGTTCCTGTATTGAAATTCTCAGGAACACACTATTTAGGATTTGTCAACAGCACACCCGATGAGGGAGAGAGCACCAATAAGTTTGAGACACGCAGAAACTATCTTCAAGTCAAGGCATACTTCAAGGAGAACCCAAAAGATTACATGAGAATCACACTAGATACCCATGATAGTGATGGAGAGTCCAATGTTCGACTCAAATATGCCTACCTCTATCTTGATAATGTTCTTCCCAACACAGGTGTAGAGTTTGGACAAGCCCATAGACCATGGATCGATTATGAGGAGCATAATGGTTGGAATTTCCGTTCAATCTCCAAAGTTATGGTCGAAGAGAAAAATGCAGCTCACCTTACCAACTCGGCAGATAGAGGGATCAATTTCAAAACCAAGCTAGATTACTTCTCTAGTGAGCTTGGTATCTTCAATGGTGAGGGGTATCACAATGAGGAGGATGGAGAGAGTCTAAGCGGTGAGTGGAGATTGACTGGGCATATTCTAGGGACAGGAAAAACCAAAGCCAAAAAGTCATTGACCTATGCCAATGTCTCATTTTTTGGTCAACAAAACCAAAAGAGCAACAAACACCACAATGAAGATCTAAATTGGTATGGACTACATGCTGTCTATAATCAACCAGAGTTTCTAATAGCCGCACAATATATCGATGTGACAGATGCTGTTGATAACTACAAAGGCTCAGGATACTCTATCAATGGAGAGTATCGAATCTCTCCCAAATTAAACCTCGTTGGTCGATATGATAGTTTTGAGATGGATGTTGATTCTACAGAGAAAAAGAGAGCCTTAGCAGGTGTTGCTTATGAGTATAATCACAATGTTAAACTTATTGCAAACTACCTCAAAGAGGGAGGAGATGCCCTCTCTGCAACCAAAACCAGAGATGCGGTTATGTTAACAGCTGAGGTTGAGTGGTAACTTGATGTAATCACTTGGTAATATTTTTGTACTATACTTGCAAAATTTGAAAATTTAAAGGGAGTTCAACCAATGAACAACATGATAAAGACACTGCTTGGAGCAGGATTTGCAATGGCAGTTGCCTACTATGTGCATACTGCATTTGGTGGAGTGGCACACTCTGGATTTTTGATGATAGCGGCGATATTTGGAGCCTATATGGCAATGAATATCGGAGCAAATGATGTTGCAAACAACGTAGGTCCAGCAGTGGGTTCAGGGGCATTGAGTATCGGAGGAGCGATTGTTGTTGCCTCTATCTTTGAAGCCAGTGGGGCATTGATTGCAGGTGGAGATGTGGTGAAGACCATCAAAAAAGGAATTATCGATCCTGCTGCTTTTGCAGGAGATCCTATGATTTTTGTCTATGCGATGGCGGCAGCACTGCTTGCGGCAGCACTGTGGCTTACATTGGCTACCGCACTCAAAGCTCCTGTCTCTACGACACACTCTATTGTTGGTGGGGTAATGGGGGCAGGTATTGCCGCTGGTGGATTTGCCGTAGTATCATGGGCAACCATGGGCAAGATCGCTATGTCATGGGTTATCTCTCCTATCTTGGGAGGGTTAATCGCTGCGGGATTCCTCTATATTATCAAATCTGAAATACTACACAAAGAGGATCGACTCCAAGCTGCCAAAAAGATTGTGCCTATCTTGGTCTCTCTTATGGCGATGGCATTTATCACCTATCTAACCATCAAAGGTCTCAAAAAGGTCTGGATGGATATTGTAGAGATTGCACCATTTTTGCCTGAACACAAACACAAACCCACGATTGGTATCGCATTGATCTTTGGAGCAATTGGAGCGATAGTTACCTATTTGGTGGTCAAGCCTCGCGTCTCTGCTAGAGTTGAGAGTTTAAAAGATGAGCGTGCCTCTATCAATACCCTCTTTACTATTCCTCTAATCTTTGCAGCGGCACTGCTTTCGTTTGCTCATGGGGCAAATGATGTTGCCAATGCAGTAGGACCACTTGCGGCGATATATGATGCCTTGGCACACACTACCATTTCGGCAAAAGCCTCTATCCCTCTATGGGTTATGGTGACTGGTGGGGTAGGTATCTCTGTGGGATTGGCTCTCTTTGGACCACGATTGATCAAAACAGTAGGATCTGAGATTACAGAGCTTGATCAGATGCGTGCCTTTTCAATCATGATGGCAGCAGCTATTACAGTGGTTATCGCCTCTCAATTAGGGCTTCCTGTCTCCTCTACGCATATTGCAGTAGGTGGGGTATTTGGGGTTGGATTCCTTCGCGAGTGGATGGATCGAAAAGGTACAGACAAAAAACGCGAAGCACTCAACGCCCAAATTGCCAAAGTCGATGCCCTCAAAGAGGAGTTAGCCAATATTGGAGAGAACTACCAACGCAAAGCAGAACTCTACGAGATTATCAAAGCAGAAAAGAAGATCACAAAATCACTAAAAAAGAAGATCAAAGAGGATTATGTCAAACGTGGCATGGTCAAAAAGATTGTAGCAGCATGGGTGATTACTGTTCCAGCAGCGGCGCTTCTCTCTGCTATTATATTTTTTATCCTTAAAGGAATTGGGGCTTAATGCCTCAAATTAAATCAATTATATTTAATCCTAAACATTAATCTCCTCCCTATTTTCCTCATAATATAGAAATAAATAATTAATTATTATTATATTTAAGCAGTTTAATGAAATTATTATATAAAATAAGATAAAGTTATTTATAATAATTATAAAGGAGCTATTTTTTATGAAAAAAATAATTATAATCTCAACATTAACCTCTTCGTTGCTTTTAGCAACTAATGGAGATAATTTGATCTCCTTAGGAGCGGAGTCTCGTGCTATGGGCGGTACAGGCATAGCTATGGGAATGGGAACAGATTCAGTCTTTAATAACCCAGCTTGGGTTGCAGATATTGAAGGAACCCAAGCAATGTTCGGGGCAACACTCTTTATGCCTAATGTCAAAGCCGCGAATGGTAATGCCAATGGTCAAGAGGCAAGTAGTAAGGCGGATACCTCTTTGATTCCTGCTGTTTCACATGCAGGTAGAATTAATGAGAATTTTGCTTATGGAGTAGGGATGTTTGGTGTCTCAGGTATGGGAACAGATTATCGTAATGAGAATGGTGCTACACCTCAAGAGAACAAAGGGCTCTCGGATATGAGAACCAATTTTCAATATATGCGTTTTGTCCCAACAGTTGCCTATCGTAATGAGAATCTTCGTGTTGGTGTCGGCTTAACCTTGGCATATGGAGCATTGGATATCTCAGCGGTACTTCCCTCTGATCCAGCCGATTTCTCAACCTATCAACAGCGTGGTGGAGGGATGAGTGATGATTTTGGTTATGGGGTGCAGTTGGGAGTTGGTTATTTTCTCAATCCCAATATCTCCTTAGGGGCATATTATCATACTGAAGTAGCAACTGAGTATGAGAATCTATTTGATTTTAACATGGATGGACGTTATGATAATCTCAAACTCTCACAACCTGCAGAGTATGGTTTAGGTGTGGGATATAAGATTGATAATCTCAGGGCTTCCTTTGATCTCAAAAAGATTCTCTGGTCCTCTGCTGATGGATACGATGCATTTGGATGGGATGATCAGACGGTATATTCTTTGGGGATGGAGTATATGACAGAGAGTAGAATTGCCCTTAGAGCAGGATACTCTCATGCCAACTCTCCATTAGGGAGTGGTGTTTTTAACGCAGCTACAGTAGGAGGTGCACCGATGAGATCACAGGATATAACCTATTTTAATATTATGGGATTCCCTGCAATATCAGAGGATCATATTACCGTAGGATTAGGTTATCAGTTTAGTAAAAAAATTGGTATTGACTTGGCATATGTTTATGCCCCAAAAGAGTCTCTTGATAGTATGAATATGCAAGTGAGTAATGAGCAACAATCATTAAGTGGTGCATTAAAATATAAATTTGATTAGTTGCTCTTAAGAGGCGAGTAGGGGACTTATCTCTACTCTCTTATCAAAGCTTTTGAGTATTTTGATAATCTTATCAATATACTCTTTCTCTCCCTTATCTTTGTTATAAATAAGATAAAATTTTCTTATTAGAGGATGATTCTCTATACGTGAGATATACAATTCATTGTTTTTCAATTCATTCTCTATGGCAAGTTGAGAGACAATCGCAATGGTTGGGTTCTCTATGTTTGGCTTGGACCATTTGATACTTTGGATAGCTGCGGTGGCATTATCTATCTCTGAAAGTGATTTGAAGCTCTTGTAGGAGAGTCCAAAATTATTGAGAAAGTTGCTAATAACCATACGTGTTAGGGAGTCCTCTTGTCGTGCGATAAGTTTGTATTTTTTTATCTCATCTCGATTGATTGAGTCAGGAATAGGCATCTTAGAACAGACGACTAGTTCATCCTCCATCCACTCTTGATACTCTAATGCCTCATCAAAAAGAGGTGTCTCTATTAATCCCAAATCAAATATCCCCTCTTTAACCCCTTCAATAATAGTATCACAAGTGGTAATATTTAGAGAGATTTTTTGTTGAATCTGCTCCCCTATCTTTGAGATGGGTTCACCAGGAAGAATATGTGAACCAATAGTATAAGAGGCTCCTAATTTAAAAGGTCTTTCACTCTGTTCTGACATCTCTTTTCCTTATAAAATTATAATTTTATCCATAAAGAGTTGCAATATAACTCTTTATGGTTGTACCAAACATCACTGGTTCTCTTTTTTATCCATCGCTTTGGCATTGTCCATAAGTACAGGAACAAAAAGCAATGAGACAAAAACAGCCGCAACTGTTCCTGAGATTAGGGCAACACCTAACCCTCCAAATATTGGATCACTCGCAAGAAGAGCAGAACCCAAAATAATAGCAATAGCAGTAAGCATAATAGGCTTTGCTCTGGTTGCAGAAGCAATTGCTATGGCTCTTTTCTTCTCAATATGGTGTTCATTTATTAGGCTCATTGCAAAATCTATTAGAAGCAGAGAGTTTCGCGAACTAATTCCCATAAGCGCAATAAATCCAATAAGCGAGGTTGCTGTTAGGAAGAAGGTCTGCTCTGTAACCAAGTCAGCTACCCAGTGTCCCACAATAACCCCAATAAGTGAGAGGAATGATCCAATAAGTATAATTCCACTCAAAGAGAAACTCTTGTAGTAGATGACCAAAAGGAAAAAGATAAGCACCAATGCCGCAATAAAGGCCGCACCAAGATCTCTAAATGTATCAAGTGTCACTTTCATTTCACCATCCCAACGAAGCAAAAACTCCTCTTTGGTCTTTTTATCTTTGAGATAAAGATCAAACATATAGGTAGAGAAACCTGCTTTGGTGATCTCATAATCTTTGCTAAAATATTCAATCATCTTATCTCTAGCATCTAGTAGAGGGTAGACCTGAGAGACCATATCTGTCTCTGCAATAACATTGATCGTACGCTTAAGATCTTTGTGCATAATCATGGCATTAGATTTTACTTTTTTGATATCTACAATCTCCGCTAATGGCACCATCATCCCTTTTTGATTCATAAGATTAAGTGAGGTAATTTTACTTCTAATGGCATCTTGGTCTTGATCTTTGAGCTGTCGGCTCTCATCACTTAGAACAAGGAAAATAGGAATTTGGTCAAGATGATTTTTGGAGTTTTTGGTTGCAATTACCATTCCTTCAAAGGCAAGATAGAGAATATTATTAACCTGTTCAATGCTTAATCCAGAACGGGCAATTTTTTCAATATTGGGGATAAGCTTATATTTTTCATAGATATCATCAGCTTGAATATCAATATCGACAAGTCCTTCTGTCTCTTTTAAAATTTTGGCAACATCCATTGCAAGATGGCGACTTTTGTCAATATTCTCTCCTTGTACCTCAACCACTACCGAGGCAAGAGTAGGGGGTCCAGATGGTTGTTCGATAAATTTGATTACGGTATTTGGAACAATCTCTCCACAACTCTTTTGGATTACTGGACGGAGTCGTTGTGTCATCAAAAAAGATGGTTCAGCACGGTGATGCTTGTCTGTAAGATTAACAGAAATTTCCGCTACGTTCTCTGTTCTTTTCATCATAGAGCCTTTGGCTAAACCTGCATAATCAAGAGCAATTCCTTGACCATAGTTTAAGCTAATATTTTTAATCTCGGACTCCTGTTGCAAAATGGTTGTGATACAGCTTGATACCTTTTTTGTCTCCTCAATAGAGCTTCCAGTTGGTGTATCTATGTAGATAGAGTAGGTATTATCACTTTTTCCTGGTAACATTTTTGCCAATACAAGTTTGGATGGAAACATCATTAGTGACGCAAAAAATGCAATGGCAGTGAGTAGAATTACCAATGTCTTTTTAAATTTTGAATCCAATATGCTATGGATAAAATTTTCAAATTTTTTCATCTACTTTTCCCCCTTATGGTTGTTAGATCTCTTCTTATCCTCTTTTTTTGAATGATGTGGGTGTTTGTGTTTAGGTTTTTTTAGTAGTTTTAGACTTAAGTAAGGAGTAAAGATATACGCAACGATCAAAGAGGCAAAAAGGGCAACTGGAACATTGTAAGGAATAGGTTTCATAAATGATCCCATCATCCCTCCCACAAATGCCATAGGAACCATGGTCATAATAATGGCTAAAGTAGCAATATTTGTAGGTGCTCCTACTTCGTCAGTTGCTTCGACCAATATCTCATCCATATCCTTGTCATCAACATCATGAGCATGAAGATGGCGATGAATATTCTCAATCACAATAATTGCGGCATCTACCAGTAATCCTAGTGATAACAAAAAGGCAAAGAGAGTAATACGGTTAATTGTTTGCCCTGAGATATAGGCGATAAAAAGGGTAATGGCTAAAATTGCAGGAACAGTAAAGGTAACAATAATAGACTCTCTCCATCCTAATGCAAAAACAAGCATGATAGCAATAATAATAATGGTAACGATTAGGTGGTGCATCAACTCATTAACCGCTTCATTGGCTCTCTCTCCATAGTTACGGGTGACAATATACCCAATACCCTCATTTGTAAACTCTTCACTATGCTCTTTGAGCATCTCAATGACATCTTCAGCGACAAAAACGGCATTGGTTCCTGCTAACTTTGCAACGGTAAGGGTGATTTGTGGTTTTTGAATATTGAGTGGATTGCTTTGATTCTCTCCTTTTCTAAAGAGGATATCCACATCTTGAAAATTCTGTTTGTCTATTCCCTCTTCAACCCTAGCAACATCACGAAGATAGATAGGAGATCCCATATAGTTTGCAACCATTACATTTTTGACATCCTCTATACTCTCAATAGCATTAGCGATACCAAAGATAACCAGTTTGCCGTTTTGAGTACGACCTTTGACATCAGGGACATTGACTGCCAGAGATTGAATGGCTTTCATCAATTGACCCATAGAGAGGTGATAGGCCGCAAGTTTACCCATATCTACCTCTACATTAAATTGTGCCTTATGCGCACCTTTGAGTGTGGTTTTGGCAACATTCTCAATCGCATTGATTTTATGCTGTATCGCTTTTACCTTTTCAGTTAGCTCTGCTGTTGAGAGGGATGAGCCATCTTTTTTGTAAAAAGCTACAGTCATAATAGGCACATCGATATCAATATCAAATGGCTTAATAAGGGGTTGCATTACACCTTTTGGCATTTTGTCCATATTCTGTAGTACCTTATCGTAGAGTTTAAGGTTTGAATCCTCTCTGTTCTCTCCAATATAGTACATCACATTAATAATTCCAACATTATCCATTGCCATACCATAGATATGCTCAATACCCTTAACCTCTCGTAGCTTTTTCTCTAAAGGTTTAATAATAATGTTCTCAACCTCAGTAGGAGTTGCCCCTGGCATTGCAACGATGACTGCTCCTCCTGAAATTGCTATTTGAGGATCCTCTTCTCTTGGCATAGTAGTAAGTGAAATCCAACCCAATGTAAGCAACACAATTCCCAATACCGCAGTAAGTGGATTACGTAAAAAGCCAATCGCTAACTTACCAGCGATATCTTTAACTTCATAAGATCTTTTGGCCATGATTAACCTTTGATTTGGACTTTAGCATACATACCAGGGTAGATAGACTTACCTTGTGTATTAAACTTGACTTTCATCTTAAACTTATGAGTCATAGGATTGGAGTTTGGAATAATAGAGTAGATCTCTCCTTTTCCTGTGAAGTTCATTGATGGTACTGCAATATCAACACTTTTCCCAATATTCATATATTTTAGATCACTCTCAGCAATCTCTACAATAATGCTTAGTTTGCTTAGATCTGTCAAAATCACACCTGGCATACCAGGTATTGCCATCTCTCCAACATTGAGTTTTTTCATAATAATAACACCATCATTTGGTGCTCTTAGTTTGAGGTAATTATACTGGTTCATTACCTCCTTCTTCATTGCTTTTGCCTGTTTGACCTGTTTTTGGGCAATGATAATCATATCTTTCATATTTTTAGAAGCAAGTTCAAGGTTTTCAAGCTCATATTTTGAAACCATTCCTTTTTTGAAAAGTCTTTGGTATCGTCCCAAATTTAGTAGTACATTATTGTACTGATTCTTATTCATCTGTAGTGCAAGTTGTGCTTGAGAGATCCCTAGCTCTACTTGCTCTTTTTTGGAGTCAATCTCTTTGGAGTCGATCTCATAAAGAAGCTCCCCTTTTTTGACGATATCTCCCTCTGAGACATTCATCTTTTTGACAATACCCATATATCGACTGGTAATCATCTTCTGATTATCTGAAATAACAGAACCTGCAAGTTCAAGATCAATTGCACCAAGTGAACTTAGTGCCAAAAGTAGTGTAAGTGTTAATTTTTTCATAGTGTTTCTCCCGTATTAATAATGCTTTTTAGTTCAAAAATTTTGGTATTTCGATCATTTTTTGCGGTTAGAAGCTTCAGTAAAACCTCTAGCTCTTTGGACTGTTTGATTAATACATCTGTAATGGAGCTAATTCCCTCTTTGTATTGCTCCTGATAGTTTTCATAAACTTTTCGAGCAAACTGCAATTGCGTCTCCAAACTTTTGATATCAGCATCTTTGCTTTTGATATTGGTTACTGTTTTTTTGACTTTTAGTGAGATCCCTCTCTTAGCAAGATTGACTTGTTCTTGAACTTTCATGTTCTCCACTTTGGCTCTATCAAGATTGGTTTTATCGATCATCCCATTGAAGATATTCCATTTAGCTTGAATACCAATAGTGTAAAAATCTTTGTCTATAAAATCATTAAAGGGGTTATTGTCTGCTGAACCATACTCTACCATAGCACCAATCTCTGGTAAGAAATTAGACTCTTGAAGAGCAATTGCCATATCTGTAATATTTAAACCAAGTTCTGCCTTTTGAATATCAATATTATTATGTTGAATCTCCTCTTTTTCAATTTTAGGAAGAGGCACCATCTCATCTATATACTGGATAGACTCAACATCGTGATTGAGTAAAAAAGAGAGATATTGATAGGCTAACTCTTTGTTGAATTTAGCTTGACTTAGCATGCTCTGGGCTTCTGACTTCCTAGCTTTTACCTCAAGTTGATCAATCTCTTTAGCAAATCCCTCCTCTCTCATATTGATAACAATCTCCTCTAAGCGACGAATATTCTCAATAATACGATTAAGATTAATGATATATTGATTAACCAAAGAGATATCATAAAATGTTTTGCTAACCTGAAATATCTTTTCATTAAGCAGTTTTGATGTATCTAATTTACTCATTTTATGTAATGCTGAGGTGATCTTGTCATATTGATTTAGCTTTCCCCCTGTATAGAGAGGCACCATATAGCTTAATGTGGTTTGAAAGTGGTTTCTTGTCTCAGGATAGTTAAGATCTTTGGGTTGCAATGCTAAAATATTGCCTCCCTGTTGCGCCAACCCTTGCGAAAAAGCACCAAAATCTCCATTGGCCTGTTGTGCTCCTGCCCCTATGGCTCCCATAAAATCACTAAATCCAAAATCACCAAAACTGGCTTCTCGACTTTTAAGCTTAAATCCAAAAACATTACCTGCATCATTGGATCTGGCAGCCTTGAGAATAAGATCTAATTTCCCATATTGATGACCCTTTGCCGCTTGATTATCATAGGCTTTCATCTGTTCATCTAGTCGAGAAATTTTCAACTCTAGGTTCTCTTTTTTCATTAATGCTAATGCTCTCTCTAAGGAGAGATCCTTGAGGGCACTATTTTCATTTGCCGCTACTACAAGTGGTAATATAAGAAGTACCAAAGACTTTTTAATTATCATTGTTTCCCTTTGATTATTAAATTTCACAATTAATAAATAGCGAAATTCAATTTAATTTTGAGCTATTATATCTATATTTCTTAATTGAAAAATTAAATTTTATAATAATTATAATTTTTGTTGAATAAAAGAGAAGATTTTAATAAAAAATACTCACCAAATACTTTTTTTGGTGAGTACCTAAAAGATATTAGATTGAGACATAAGAGACACTGATACAGGTCTCTAATTTTGAAAGCTCATCTAAAACTTTTTTGTTGATGTCTCCATCTATCTTGACCACTGCTAATGCCTGAGCATTTTGATCTCTTCCTAATCTAAAATCTGCAATATTGAGATCATTACTTGCCAAAATATGCCCAACATCACCTATAACACCTGGAACATCTGTATTTCTAAAGAGAATCATTGTCCCTTTTGGTTTGAAATCAAGTTTATGTCCATCAATCTCAATAATACGTCCATCATTATCATTAAAAACCGTACCTGAAATATTGAAGATACTCTTTTCTGTTGTGAGTTTAATAGTGACCTTGTTATCAAAACCACTACTATTTTTCTCTTCTACTTTATGAATTTCAATACCTCTCTCCTTTGCCACAAACTCAGCATTTACATAATTGACAGCATCATCAAGAGACTCCTTGAGAATCCCTACGGTAGCAAATGTTGTCAAAGAGTCAATATGCTCAGAGACCTTTCCTTCTGTTGTGACTCTAATGCTCTTTACAAGAGACTTGGTCGCTTGTGCAGAGATATGTCCCATCTTTTGTATCAACTCAAGATAGGGTTTCAAAAATTTAGGCAGTTCACTCTCCTTAATAGGTAGGTTCAATGCATTAGGATAGGCAATACCTTTAGCGGCAACAATAGCATTTTCAGCAGCTTGTGTGGCTATGTTTTTTTGAGACTCTTTAGTATTCGCCCCTAGGTGTGGGGTTACAGTAACATTATTTAGATCCAAAAGAGGGTGATTGGTTGCTGGTTCTTTATCAAATACATCAATCCCTGCCATATAGATTTTGCCACTTTTGAGCCCCTCTAAAAGAGCCTCCTCATCATAGAGTCCTCCTCTAGCACAGTTGATTAAGACTACCCCATCTCGCATCTTTGCGATCTCATCTCTCCCAATCATTCCGATGGTCTCTTTGTTTTTGGGTGTGTGAATAGTAATAATATCGCAGGATAGAATATCCTCAAAGTTGCTGGTGTAATCAATATCTAAGTCAGTAGCTTTACTTGAGTCAATATAAGGGTCAAAAGCCAAAACATCCATCTCAAATGCTTTGGCACGTTTTCCTACACGAGAACCAATATTCCCAAAACCAATAATACCGAGTTTTTTATCTTTGAGTTCCGTTCCATACCAATCCTGTCGTCGCCAAACACGATCGAGTTTGAGATTGTTGTGTGCATAAGGAAACTGACGAACACAAGAGAGCATATGTGCCATAGTAAGCTCTACCGCAGCAATGGTATTGGCTGTTGGGACATTCATTACCACGATACCTTTTTTGCTACACCCCTCTATATCTACATTGTCGACACCAACACCAGCACGGATAATAGCAGTAATTTTATCTGCATGATCAAGAAAAAACTGATCAACATCAGTAGAAGATCGAGTAATGGCAATATCAGCCTGAGGAATAATTTCAGTGATGAGCCTCTCTTTAGGCTCATCTGCAGCATTAATTAGGTTTATTTCAGCGTCATCTGCGAGGATATCCAGCCCTGATTGGTGGATATGATCACAAACTACAACAGTAAGTTTAGACATTCTAAGTAGACCTTATCGTTTTAATTGATCTTTGAATACATCACCAAGCGTCATGCTATCATCTTGCTCTTTATTGAGTTGATCAAGGGCTTCTCTCTCCTCTTGTCTCTCTAACCTTCTAACAGAGACTCTAATTCTATCATTTTTAGCATCCATGAATGAGATAACTGCTCTAATAGTTTGACCCTTTTCAATCTCATCCTCTTTTAATGGTCCAAGGTCATCTAGTCTAAGAAGCGCATCAACACCCTCCTCAAGAGAGATAAAGATACCAAACTCTTTTTTGTCTTTAACTTTCCCCTCTACAATGTCACCATTTTTATGTTTTTTGACAAACTCTGAGATAGGAGATGGTTCAAGTGCTTTTTTGCTAAGAGAGACTTTTCCGTTGGCTCTGTCAATTTTGATAATCTTGACTTCAACTTCATCTCCTTTTTTGAGAACATCTTTAGCATTAACTGACTTGTCCCATGAGATCTCTTGATTATGCAGTAGACCCTCTACAGCACCCAATTTAACAAACGCACCAAAATCAGTAATGGATGATATAGTACCTGTTACCACATCACCTATTTTATTCGCAGAGGCAAATTGATCAATTGGTTTAGGAAGCAAGGTTTTTCGACTAACACGAAGTCTTCTTTGGGCTTTATCGATTTCAATAATCTCTACATCAATTTTTTGGTTAACCTCAATGTAATCCTTGGGGTGTTTAACATTCTTATCCCATGAAATTTCAGAGACATGAAGGAAGGCTTCAAGATCTTCACCCAAATCAACAAATGCCCCATAAGGTTCAATATTTGAAACGGTTACATTAACGGTATCTCCAGCTCTTAAAGTACTATCAATATCTTTCCATGGATCAGTACTTGCCTCTTTGATTGAGAGAGAGAGGTGTCTTTTCTTTTTGTCATAATCAATCGCAATAACATTGACTTCATCACCCTCTTTATAGTGTTTAGATGGGTTAACAGGTCCTTTATGTGAGATCTGAGAGTAGTGAACCAAACCATCCATACCTCCAACATCGACAAACATACCATAAGAGGTTATCTTTTTGATGACACCAAGCACGACAGCTTTGTTCTCTAAGAGTTTATCTACAATCTCTTGAGTCTCCGCCTTCTCTCTCTCGATAAGCTCCTTTCGTGAGACAACAACACTTCCCTTCTCTTTATCAACTTTGACAATAAGTGCTTTGATTTTTTTCCCAATTGGGTTAACTTTGTGAGAGATATAGGAGAGTGTTCTTGGCATAAAGAACTCTAATCCAGAGACATCAACAACAAATCCACCTTTGTTTTTCTTGGTTATTTCGCCCTCGATAATATACTCTTCATCCTCATCATACTCTTCAATAAACTCTGCAAGTGCTGCTCTCTTTTCTGCCAATTCAAAAGAGATACTTGGTCTCTCACCCCTAAAACCAGTGATAACTACACTGATGGTGTCACCCTCTTTGAACATGATCTCACCATCTTCATCTCTGATTTGATCCAATGACATGAATGCTTCATTTTTTCGACCTACATCAACAACAACTTGATTTTCGTTCTCATCAATCTTTACAATAACACCATCTACTAAATCACTACTTGAATCTGACTTCTTAAACGACTCCTCGAGCATCGCTCCAAAGTCAACATCTTCTACTTCGATATCTTCGAATTTCATACTTACTAATCCTTGCCTAGCCTAATTTTGGGCTAATTATACCCTTTTTTGATTAATACAAAATGAAAAGAGTTATATTGAGAGGTTTAGATTGATGTTAACTCCTGAATTTTGTTAATAACATTTTGGACAATCCAATCAGGAGTAGAAGCACCTGCTGAGACTCCACATAGTTTTTTATTCTCAAACCATGAAGCATCTATCTCAGATTCATTTTCGATAAGATAACTCTCCTTGCACCCATGCGAAGCGATACTGTGGAGTTGTTTGGTATTTGAGGAGTGTTTTCCTCCAATTACTATCATTATATCTGCCTCTTTGGCTAAGTCAGCAGCAGCATCTTGATTTTCAAAGGTCGCATTACAGATGGTATTAAAGACACGAACCTCTTTATGATCTAAAATAAGAGTATTAACAATGGTCAAAAAATCTTCCGGTTTTCTGGTTGTTTGTGCTACGACGGCAACTTTACTTCTAAGAGGTAGAGATTGAAGTTCATCTTTATTTAAAACAATAAAGGCATCTGTTCCCTCTGCATAGCTAAAGACTCCTTTGATCTCTGGATGATTTTTGTCTCCAAAAATAACAACAGAGTAACCTTTTGAGCTCATCTCTTGTACAATGTTTTGAGGTTTGGTAACATAGGGACAAGTAGCATCAATCACCTTATTCTTCTGCTCCTTTAGCATCTCAAGTTCATTTTTGGGGATGCCATGGGTACGGATGACCACGGTATCTTTTGGCTTGACATCATCTATCCCCTCTGCTAAGCCAATATCATAGTTATCTTTGAGACGCTTGATCTCATCTTTGTTATGGATGAGTGGTCCATAGGTTACACTCTCTTTATGTTTCTCTGCAATATCAATGGCACGTTTGACCCCGTAACAAAATCCATAACTAGAGGCTAATTTTATCTTCACTGTTGAACTCCTGTAATTTCAGATAGAATATCAAAGAAATTAGGAAAAGAGGTATCAATACAAGCCGTATCTTCTATACGCATTCCACAACTTATGCCCCCAATAGCGAAACTCATGGCGATACGGTGATCTCCATGGCTATTAATGGTTGCAGCTTTTAGTTCTGAGCCAATAATCTCATATCCATCTGGATATTCGACGCACTTAATCCCACACGCCTCTAATCCTCTAAGCACTGTTGCGATCCGGTCACTCTCTTTGACCCGTAGCTCTTTAGCATTTTTTACCCTGCTTGTTCCATTGGCTACTGCCATGGCAATAGCAAGAGCAGGAAGTTCATCAATGAGCCATGCAATACTCTTCTCTACAGTAATGGCATTGAGTTCTCCCCCATAATTGATAACAATATCGCCAATAGGTTCATAGATATTCTCCTTTTCAACAAAGGTGATCTCTGCCCCCATCTTTTGAAGTACTTTATAGGCCTCAATACGAGTAGGGTTAAGAGTGACATTGGTAATGGTGGTTGAACTATTGGGGGTAATCGCAGCAGCTACTGCAAAGAAAAATCCACTTGATGGATCTGCGGGAACAGTAATATTGAGTGGTTTTAGTGGTGCTTTAAGAGGGGTGATCTCAATCCATCCATCATCCATATTACGAATAGTGGCTCCCATACCATTAAGCATACGCTCTGTATGATCTCGTGAGAGAAGATTCTCTTTGTAGTAGCTCTTTTTATCAGCTTGTAGGGCGGCTAGGATTAGTGCAGATTTAACTTGTGCTGAATCGATAGGGGAGTGATATCTAAATGATTTGAGTGTGGATCCTCTAATCGCAAGTGGGGCAAGGTTGCCATGCTCTCTTCCATCGATCTTCGCCCCAATCTCCCGTAGAGGATTGGTGACACGACTCATGGGTCTTGCTCGAAGGTACTGATCACCTGTAAGAACAAAAGAGCCATCAATCCCTGCTAAGAGTCCTGCATAGAGTCGCATACCTGTACCTGCATTGCCACAATCTAATACATCATCAGGTTCAGAGAGTTTGGTTGGGGGAGTAATCTTGATAGAAGAGCCCTCTCTCTCAACTTTCGCACCAAGTTGTTCGGCAATAGAGAGAGAGGAGAGGGTATCCTCTCCTAGTAGGAAGTTCTTGATATGGGAGGGTTGGTCGCTAAGCAGTGCAAACATAGCACAGCGATGTGAAATCGATTTGTCAGCTGCAATATCTTGACAGACCAAGGTAAACCCCTGACGCTGTTGTACTATATTGGCTATTCTCATCGAAGTTTTGCTCCGTAATGCTCTTCGAGATAGTTAACAATTTTGGTTACTGTCTCTTCGATCTCTTGATCCTCTAGGGTACTCTCTAGCGATTGAATAAAGAGACGAATAGTTAGACTCTTTTGCTCTTTGAGTGAAGCATCCTCATAGATATCAATAGGATAGTATTTTTTGAGTAGAGGAAGATTGAGTGCCTCTATTGCCGTGGCGACTTGATTGTAGCTAAGGCCCTTATCTATTACCAAGCTAAGATCTTTGTAGACCCCTTGAAATTTGGAGATGGCATTGGCATTGATATGTTTAGGAATAAGTGCTTCAAAATCAATCTCTGCAATAAAACTCTCTCCTAGATCAAAGTCATCAGCAACTGTTGGGTGTAGTTTGCTGATATATCCACATACCTCTCCATTGATAATAAGATCTGCTGATTGATAAGGGTGAATAAGTGCATTGCTCTCTGTATGACTTCTTAGTTGAAAATCTCCTATAATTGCAGAGAGTTTTTTGACAAAGGACTCAAAGTCAATAGATTTTGGTTTGCCATGATTAATAACACTCTCTGCCTCCTCTTGACCTGTAAAGAGAATACTTAGTACCTCTCTCTCTTGACGGTTGGTATCAAAAATAGTACCAATCTCAAAGAGTGCGGTTGATTTTCTGGAATAACTTACATTGCGTTTTCCTGCATTGAGTAGATTGATCAGAATAGTTGTTCTTAGGGTATTAAGATCCTCAGTAATAGGGTTGATAATATCTAGCTCCTCGTTGACTAAAGGAAAGCCATATTTAGATAGGAGTAATTTATCACTAAAGGCATAGGAGATATTCTCAAAAAAGCCATTGGCAATGGCACGTTGACGTAGAGCCTTTTTGGCATAGTAGCGTTGGGTTGTTCTATTGATGCGTTGTGTCTCTGTGAAATTTAGTGCTTTTGCAGGGATATTGTTGATACCGATAATTCTAACAATCTCTTCAGCGATATCTTGAATATTCTCAATATCATGTCTAAAGGGTGGTACCACAACCCCAATAATCTCTTCAGAAGAGTTTTGCACTCTAAAGCCCAAAGAGTTTAGGATCCTAAGTATCTCTCCTTTATCAACTTGTTTACCAATAAGTTGTGAAATCTCAATATCACTTACTGTAATGATCTTGACTTCATGCTCCTCATTAAGCGTAAGAGATCCATCAAAGAAGTTACATCCACTATAACGCTCTAACATATACATGAGGTATTTGGTTCCAAAATTTAGATCAGGTTCACTTCCTCGTGAGCTATTATAGTAAAGATCATCAGTAGGAAGTTTATTTTTTGCCACTGCATCAACTAAGATATTAGGATTGATATAGCTAGCCTCAAAAAGAACTTTGACTGTCTTCTCATCAGCTCTTCTCTCTTCATTTTGAGAGACTCCCAAGATTGAAAATGGCACACCATTGGCTTTGATAGTAGTAATATCATTCTTCATAGATGCAGTAATACTTATACGCTCATTTGCACTTTTGGGAAGATCTCGTGTTTTATAGGCCCTTAGGATAACACCTGTAGAGTGAATAACATAATTTAGAATATTAGAAAGAGCATTCTCAATAGGAGTTTGGATAAATGCCAGACGGATATTAAAAATCAAAGAGTTGTGAAGATCTTTAATATCTGCCATCATATAGCTAAGTGAGCCATTAAAGGGGGTAGAGGCTTTAAGCTCAGCCTCTCTTGCTAATCCGATCTTCTCTTGGTTTTGACTCTCATATTCAAATATTTTAAGTGGAATATCAAGTGCAGCACTCAGATCTCTTGCTACACCATGAACACTTAGGCAGTCTCCACGATTGGCAGTAAGTTCAATCTCTATTACAGTATCGGCTAATGTTTTATACTCATTAAGCTCTTTTCCTACCACAAGTTCACCAATACTCTCATCGAGAATCATAATGCCATCCCCAATATCAGGCAGTCCAAGTTCTGAAGCAGAACAGACCATTCCCTCACTCTCTACTCCTCTGAGTTTGGCATGTTTGATCTCAAAATCCTCTCCTAGTTTTGCCCCAATCATTGCTACTGCAACATATTTGGCTTTAACTACATTAGCAGCACCACAAACAATTTGTCGGGTTGCACTGCCCACATCAATTTGACAAACATTGAGTTTGTCAGCATTAGGATGTTTCTTGCAAGAGAGGATTTTCCCTACAACTACTCTCTTGGGAATAGTGTAGGTTTTGGTGTTATCAACTTCCAATCCAATACTATTGAGTCTCTCATAGAGTTGTTCATCACTCACATCACTTATATCTATAAAATCATTTAACCATGTTCTTGTAACGATCATCTAAACTGCTCCAGTAATCTTGTGTCTCCCTCAAATAGCATCCTAAGATCAGGAATTTTGTGTAATAGCATTGCAAATCTCTCCACACCTAGTCCAAAGGCATAGCCACTCACCTCTTTGTATCCTACAGCATTGAAGACATTGGGGTCAACAATACCACAACCAAGTACCTCTAGCCACCCTGTATGAGAACAGACACGACACCCCTTGCCATCACAGAAGATACAAGAGATATCTACCTCTGCGGATGGTTCAGTAAAAGGAAAGAAACTAGGTCTAAACCGCACCTCTACCTCACCAAACATATAGTGAAGAAAATCAGAAAGAATCGATTTGAGATTAGCAAAGCTTACCTCTCCTTTTGCCTGAACGACCAATCCTTCTACTTGGTGAAACATAGGGGTATGGGTTAGGTCATAATCCTTTCTAAAGACCGCACCAGGGGCAATCATACGAATAGGAGGCTTAGTGTTGAGCATGGTACGAATCTGCACAGGAGAGGTATGGGTTCTTAGTACCCCACCATCTTTACAGAAAAAGGTATCTTGCATCTCTCTTGCTGGATGATTTTTGGGAAGATTGAGTGCCTCAAAATTGTGAAAATCATCTTCAATTTTTGGACCATCTTCAACAGAGAAATTAAGCGCAACAAAATAGTCGATAATCTTATCCATGGTTGCCATTACAGGGTGCAATGCCCCTTTGGCTTCAAGGTTAGAGTAGAGTGAAACATCAATTGCCTCAGCTTTGAGGATTCGTTCAATCTCCTCTTTTTTAAGCTTTTCATACCGCTCATCATAACACTGTTGCAGATGAGCCTTTTGTTGATTTATCCCCTCTGCAAATGCTTTTTTTTCTGCTCCAGTAAGATCTTTGAGTTTGGCAAACTCAGCTGCTAAAGCACCTTTTTTCCCAAAAAGTTCTATACGTATTTTTTCTAAGGATGTTAACGAGTCAGCCTCAGATATTTTCTCTTCTAAATGTTTCAAAATAACCTCTATTCAATTATCTTATATTTTGTGGGATTTTAGCAAAAATATACTAAATAGTGGGATTGAATGTGTTATAATCTTCAAAATATTTTTCACAAAGGAGATTTTTATGTGTATTTTCTGTAAGATAGTAGAGGGTGAAATTCCAAGTAATAAAGTTTTGGAAAATGATAAGTTTGTCGCTTTTCACGATCTCTACCCCAAGGCTCCTGTGCATATCTTGATTATTCCCATAGAGCATGTTGATTGTTTTCAAGATGTATCATCCAGCACTATGGCAGAGATAACCCCATTTATTCAAGAGGTGGCAGCATTGTTGGGGTTGGACAAAAGTGGTTATAGACTTATTACCAACAATGGGGATGATGGAGGACAAGAGATAGATCATCTCCATTTTCACCTTCTAGGTGGTGGCAAATTAGCATGGAACCATCTCCATGAAGATAATAAAAAGAGCATATAAATAGGGAGTTCTAGAAGAGATGACATTAGAAGAGTTAGACAAACACTATATACTACAGACATATAACCGAGACTATACAAATTTCGTCAAAGGGGAGGGATCGACTCTCTTTGATGAGATGGGTAATGACTATATTGACTTTGCCTCAGGAATTGCTGTTAACTCGGTAGGACATAATAACCCAACACTGGTTGCTGCACTTCAAGATCAGGTTGCCAAAATTATCCATATCTCCAATCTCCAAGTGATAGAGCCTCAAGCCAAACTAGCAGAAAGAATTGCGACACTTGCCTCTTATGATGGGGCGATATTTTTTGCCAATTCAGGAGCAGAGGCCAATGAGGGAGCGATCAAAATTGCTCGTAAGTATGGTGAGACTCAATTTGAGAAGAAACGTTACAAAGTCATTACCCTAGCGCACTCATTTCATGGACGAACCATCACTACAGTCAAAGCCACAGGTCAAGAGAGTTTTCATACACCAAACTTCTCTCCCTATCCTGCGGGATTCTCCTATGTGGATGGGCTGGATGCTGTTTATGAGCATATTGATGATGAGACTGTTGCTGTGATGATCGAACTGGTACAGGGGGAGGGCGGAGTGCAACCCTTTGAAAAATCAGAGATTCAAAAGTTAGCAAAGTATCTCCAAGAGCAAGGAGTTTTGCTTATTGTTGATGAGGTACAAACAGGGATCTATCGAACAGGAGAGATGTTGGCATCAAATGTTTATGAGATAGAGCCAGATATCATTACCATGGCAAAAGGCTTGGGAGGAGGTGTGCCTATTGGTGCGGTGATGACCAAGCACAAAGAGATACTCTCTGCTGGGGATCATGGGAGTACCTTTGGTGGTAACTATCTTAGTACACGAGCAGGATTGGCAGTATTGGAGGTTTTGAGTGGTATGTATAATTCAGGTGAGCTTACTGAGAGATTGGCATACTTTACTGTCAAACTCAAAGCCATTGCCGATAGCTATCCTCAACTTTTTGATCAAGAGGTTGGATTGGGCTTGATGCGTGGGTTACGTGCCAAGGACAATGAGACCATGAAAGCAATCTTGCGTAAGGCTATGGAGCATCGATTGATTGTATTACCCGCTGGACGTAATACCGTAAGATTCTTGCCCTCATTAACTATTAGTATCTCTGAGATAGATGAAGGATTTAGACGTTTTGAAGCAGCTCTTTCTACTCTCTAGCCTCCCTCTCTCTTTGCTTTTGGCACAAGGAGAGTTGCAAGATATTCTCTCAAGTGATAAACGACAGCTCTTTAAGTATCAGCAAGAGGAGAGCAAGATCAAAGCTAATGAGTTGGAGAGATCATGGATCAATCCCATTCGCCTACAGTACTCAAAAAACTACTCAACACAGTTTGGAGATGCGATAGGTACAGGACAGTTTATGATAGCTGTCGATCAACCGATTTTTAAGATGGGTGGTATCTGGTCAGCTATTAAGTATGCCAAAGCACTAGGAGAGGCGAATGTCTTGGATATTGAGTTGAAAAAACGTCAACTCATTGCTCAGGCACTTGGTATTCTCTATAGACTCAAAAGATCTCACTATCAGATGGAGAAGTTAGCATTAACCATTGCCAATGATAAGCTAGATATTCAAATTCAAAAGGAGAGCTATGAAGCTGGAGTGACAAATCGAACACTCTATGACCAAGCGTTACTAAAGCATAATCGAGATGTCACCTCCAAATTAGAGTTAGCGTTGAATATTACTAAGTTAGAGAATGACTTTTCTCTTTTGAGTGATGCTAAGCCAGATGAGATCTCTTTACCAAATTTTGGTATGATTGACAAAGAGAGATATCTAAATAATCAGTTGGAGATAGAGCGTGATGGGTTACGCATAGAGGAGAAAGCACATAACCGTTACATGATCTTTAGCAAATATCTACCTGAACTCTCACTCAATGGTCGCTATATCAATGAAGATTTAAATCCTCTTTTTGCTCCTTCAAGAGGTTCTCTCAATCGAGAGTATTACACCTATGGATTTAGTGTAAAATTACCATTGAATGTCAATAGCCTTGATGATATTCAAAATGCCAAAATAGCTTATCTCAATGCCAAAATAGCACTCAATGAGAAGCAAAAAGAGATTGCTAATAACTTCAAATTAATTCAGAAGCGTTTGGAGATTATTGATAAGAAAATTGCCCTCTCCAAGGAGGATGCTATGCACTATCAAAGTATGCTTGATACCACAAAAGAGTTAGCCTCCTTAGGGGATAAGACCAATCTTGATACAGAGATTGTATCCAATACCCTAAAGATACGTCAGATAGATCAGGAGATCTATAAGATAGATGCTCAATTGGAGTTAATGCAACTCTATATTAATGTGGCAGATGCTCTTTAGGAAAAAAGCTTTGAATTTTATATTTTTTTAAGCTTTTTTTCCCTATAATCTCACTCCACAAAGAGTTGGACAGTTGGGTGAGCTGGCTGAAACCACATCCCTGCTAAGGATGCGTACTCGTAAGGGTACCGAGAGTTCGAATCTCTCACTGTCCGCCATATAAAATCTTTTTAAAATTATCACACAATTCAATCTTTCATCTAAAAGTATTTCTTATATTTAATAGCTTTTTTATTTGTTTTTATATATTATCTAAAAAAACAAATAAGGATTCAAAATGATTAAAAATGTTATTTATCTCTCTTTGTTATTAACTACATCCATCTATAGCAAGGATTATGAAGTAAATAGAAATGGGAATGTCAATGTGAATGTTATTGATAGACAAGTTATAGTAAATGGAGAGGTTGTAGAGACCATTCCTGAGGATCAACCCATAGATATAAAAGTTGATAACTTGGGGGTAAAAGTGAATGATAAATCAATTAAATCTAATGTAGGAGAAGAGGTACACGCAGGAATAAGTGAAGATGCTATAGGTGCAAATGTAGGAGATGATATTGGCGTAAAAATAGATAAAAACTCTATTAATGCTAACGTTGAAGGCATTAGTGTTGGTCTAGGAAATATTATAGGGAATATTTTAGAAGATAAAGATGATAAAGAAGAGAAAAAGAGAAAGAAAAAGAGTGACTTTTTTGATGGAGACCCTTTTTTTTCAGAATAGAAGGGAGTATAAAAGAGAGCGTTCAGATTTTTGGGGGGAGGGGGCTATTTACTCTTTATTCTTTAGTAGAGTTTAATGGTTCAATGCTATAATAGATAATGTCGATACGTTATTTCTTTTTATACTCTATAACTATTTTTAATTTTGTTCAAGCAGAGTTTAATACCACGATACTAGATGAGTATCATGATGAACTCTGCTTCTGGTTGGTAGATACAAGCAATGATATTGATTCCTATTTTGTTGAGTCAAATGAGAGTGTGAGTAGCACAACTTATGCTGAGCTGAAATTCTCATCTGCAATTGAGACATATCGAGCAAGTGAACATGAAATGCGTCTACGTTTGCGTCTTAATCTTCCTAAACTACAAAAAAAATTACGTCTAATTATAGAGGATGAAGATAGTGATGATCTCTCTTATGATGGGACATCTCTTAATGATAACTATAATATAGAGAATAGAAACTACTTTCTAAGAATTGAGTATCTAAAATATGTACGCAAAAAATTTCATCTCACCGCTGGTCCTGGGGTTCGATTTAGGAAATCATCTCTGCACCCTTATCTAAACTTCAAGTCAAAGTACTATTTGGAAGAGCAAGATCGATATCAATCTCTTATTTTTGATCGTCTTCGTTTTTATATCAATGGAGATACTGAAAATACAGTTGGATTTGATAGACTACACCACTATACCAAAAAGCTCTACACCCTTTTTCATAATAGTTTGACCTATAAGTCATGGGAAGAGAACAAAAAGATTGTTAATGGGTTCTCTTTTATTGATCATCTCGATCAAGATAGAAAATTTGTAACAGGTCTCTCTGTGATTACTCAATGGGATGATAGTAGCGTTGATTTGGATTATGTGCAGTTGTATTCTCTCTATCGAGATCAACTCTATAAAGATTGGATCTATTATGAGTTAAACCCCTCGCTCCTTTGGAGAGAGGAGAATGGTTATGATATGTCAGCAAGATTTATGATCACTATTGGTATGCGATTTAAGTCACATTAGTTAATGTTGGGGTAGATAGCTATATTGACCCCTTTAGTTTTAGTTTAGTAGCTTGTTTAGCTTTAGCTTTTTGGGGTTTTTGTACTGATTTACTAGCAACCCTAGAGCGTGAGTATCAAAAGAGAGGCTCTGCATTTACCGTGATTTATGGTCGTAGACTATCTTAAAAGGAGATACCAAGATAGGGATATAGCCTCACGGCTTCAAGTTCCATCAACTCATTACAAGAGAGACCTAGAAGAGATCAGGGAACTCCTCAGTTGTTGAGGTCTCTGCCCGTGTTGGCAGTGGAGAGATATCGGTATAGAGTTCAGTAGGTTGCCCATTTTGTGTATTGTAGACACCTTCGGGTACTTCAAATTCTCGAGGAAGATCAGGATAGAGCTTGTATAGTCGTTTGAAGTAATAGGAGAAAGCAGGTGCCGCAGTTCCCCCTCCTGTCCCCCCTCGTCCAATGGGTTTGTTGTTGTCTCGTCCAATCCAGACAATAACCTCTGTTGAGGGGGAGTAGCCACAAAACCACGCATCAACATTTTTGTTGGTGGTTCCTGTCTTCCCTGCAACCTCCACACCAGGTACTTGTGCATTGCGTCCTGTTCCTCGTTTGATAACATCTTTGAGGATATCTGTCATCAAATAGGCCTGTTGAGGGAGAGTGAAATCTTTGATCTCTTGATTTTTTGCTTCATAGATTACTGTTCCATCTCGTGCGACTACTTTAGAGATCAAACGAGGCTCAATCATATGTCCATGGTTGGCAAAAGCAGAGTATATCTGTGCCATCTTGATAGGTGTTACTCCTAAGTTCCCCAAAGAGATAGACATATCTTGAGGAATATGAGGAAGATTGAGGGGTTTAAGCTTCTCAAAGATACGTTGTAGTCCTACCTCTGTAACCAAATTGATGGTTGCAAGGTTTCGTGAATGGACAAGTGCCTCTCGAAGTTTGATAAAGCCCACAAAGTTACTCTCATAGTTTTTGGGACGCCAGATCATTCGTTTGCCATTTTTATAGTATTGGAATGTTCGTGCCACATCAGTGAGTTCAGTAGCAGGATTATAGCCCAAATCCAAAGCAATTTGATAGAGAAAGGGCTTAAAGGCAGAACCAGGTTGACGATTCATCATGCTCACTCTATTAAAGGCGGATTTTTTATAATCAACCCCACCAACCATCGCTTTGATATCCCCTGTCTCATTATCTACTGCTAGGAATGCCCCATTAAGTGTGGTGTTTTTGAGTGATTCACGTTGCTTTTTGACGGCTTTTTTATGTGCATACTTGAGGGCTTCTCGTGCCAATTTTTGTTGATTCATATCAATGGTAGTATAGATGGTATAGCCTCCCGATTTGATATCAGGAAACTCCTTTTTGAGTCGTCGAACCACCTCATCAGCGATATAGGGAGCGATGTTTTGTGTGAGTGATTCATTATAGATTTTAGGCGACTCTTTGATCGCTTTGATATACTCCTCTTCAACTACCCAGCCTAGTTTTTTCATTCGTGTGAGAATCGTATTGGCACGTTTCAATGCCCGTTCATAGTGTCTTACAGGATTATAGTAAGAGGGAGCATTGGGCAATCCAACCAGTAGTGCTGCCTCTTTGAGTGTTAGCTCATCTAACTCCTTGTGGTAGTATCCTTTGGCGGCGGTTTTAACCCCTAGGTAGTTATTCCCAAAAGGGATTTCATTGAGGTATCGCTCCAAGATCTGCTCCTTGGTAAGCTCCTCTTCAACCTTCATCGCAAGAATTGCCTCTTTGAGTTTTCTGGTATAGCTCTTCTTAGGAGAGAGGAGAAGCTGTTTGACCAGTTGTTGGGTAATGGTACTTCCCCCCTCAACCTTTTTACCCGCTTCATAGTTACGCACCGCAGCACGAATAATCGCATCAGGGTTGATACCATCATGTTCAAAAAATCGAGTATCTTCAATTGCAATAAGTGCTTCAATAAGATAGCCTGGTAGCTCATCATATTTGGCATAGAGACGGTGTTTCCCCTCCATAATATTAGCGATTCTATCCCCATGCTGATCCAAAATAACCGATGAAGTTTTGGGTGAGTAGTTGATTATCTTATCCATATCAAGTTTGATCTCATTGTAGGCGTAGATAAATGCTGCAAAGAGAGCAATGGTGAAGATAATCACCATCATGATCGAGCCTTTAATCAATTGATTAACCATGGAGAAACTTCCTTTTGTCTAAAAAATGGCTCTATTATATCTAAAAGTGATTGAGTAGAGACTTTAATGCCTTGGTTGAGCTACCCAGCCTTGGGATAACTCTTAGTATCGGTCTCTCTACCGTAGGTTGACGAATAGCCCCCACCAAAAACCCCTCATCTATAAGTTGTTGTTGCATCTCAATAGTACTGGCGTTGGTTGGCATCTCAATAGGGAGTATAAGAGAGGCTCTTTTGATGCCTAGATAATGCTCTATTATCTCATAGCGTTTTTGAATTTTCTGAAAGTATTTTTGACTATTTTTAGCGACATGTTCTATATTGACCAGAGCTAAGGCTGTATCGATAACAGATGGAGCAGTAGAGTAGATAATGGGTTTTCCACGATTGACCAAAAAGCTTATAATCTGTGAAGATGCCAAAATGTATGCCCCATAACTTCCATAGGCTTTACCAAGTGTTCCCATTTTTATATGGTTCGCTTGTGGCTTGATGTTGTAGTGTTCAAATATACCTAAAAGATGCTCTCCCACCACACCCGAGCTGTGAGCCTCATCGACTATAAGTAGGGCTTCATGTCTGTCGGAGAGTTCAAATATCTCTCTAGGGCAGAGGTTCCCACTCATAGAGTAGACCCCCTCTACAGCGATGATCTTTCGACCACCCCTAAAGGCTTTGAGCTTCTGTTCCAAATCTTGAGGGTCGTTGTGTTTAAACTTCACCACCCTCTCACCCAAAAGCCCTGTAGCCATCATGCCTGAAGCGTGGTAATCTTCATCTATAAAGAGCCTATCTCTTTTACGAACCAACGACTCTATAAGAGCCATATTGGCTAAAAATCCAGAGCCAACTACCAGCCCCTTTTCAAAGCCATTTAGTTTTGCAAGAGTCTGCTCAAATCGTTGGTGAATCTCATGATACCCATTGACCAACATACTAGCTTTTGGGGCATGGCTATCATACTCATCTACCAACTTCAAAGCCTTTTTGAGTTGTTTTTTAGCGTTGGCAAGTCCCAAGTAGTCGTTAGAAGCAAAGTCTATTAAGTT
>CAZEUB010000058.1:0-20970 GCA_964515605.1 uncultured Sulfurovum sp.
ATTTTAAAAAGTTTTGGAGCAAAACCCCTATTGGTAGCACAAGGGTATAGAAGAGAGGATGCTTTTTATGCTTCGATCTATCACTATAATCTCTTTAGAACCTGCAATACATGGACAGGTGATATTCTAAGAGAGTCCAATATCACCATGAGCTACTGGACACCTCTTAGTAGTAATGTAATTACATCATTACAGGATTACTTGACCGCTTTGCCCAAATCCCACATCGGCATAAAGATACCTAGTGCCATTAAGAGTACCAATCCAGCAATAAAAAAGAGCATAATTGGCTCAATATAAGCTGCTAAGTTATCGATAAGATCTTGAAATCTACTGTCATAATACTGCTCTACCTTACCCAACATCGCATCGAGCTGACCACTGCTCTCTCCTGCACGAATCATCTGAAGAAGCATATTCTCAAAAAGTTCTGTCTGCTCAAACGCCTCAGAGAGAGAGATACCTCTAGCGATATTGGCATTGACAGTTAGAAGCTTTCGTTTGATATAGAGGTTATCTACCATATCTACCGCCGTATCAAGGGCTTCTGAGACAGGAATACCTGATTTGACCAACTCACCAAAGACCAGAGTGTACTTGTGCATGGTTGAGAAGAAGATAATCTTATGAATTAGATAGAAACGAGGATGTACCAATATCTTATCAACTTTATATTTGAAATCGATATTCTTCTTATAGGTATGTATCCCCATAAAAATACTCAAGGCAAATCCCGCTAAAATATAGAGACCATAGTTGCTCAAAGCATTCTCTAGCCAAAGGAGAATCTGTGTAGGAATCGGAAGTGCGGTATTGAAGCGTTCAAACATATCCTTAAATTTTGGTACCACCACCATAATCAAAATGGTAAATGCCACCCCCATTGCTGCAAAAGTAATTAGTGGTGTACGAATCGCTTTTTTGAACTTTTTGGTATTGTCTCGAATACTCTCTAAAATATCTGCTAGCTTATGATAAGCTCCTGCAATATTCCCTGTCTTCTCTCCAAGATTTGTCATCGCCAAAGCAACATGACCAAAATCCTCTTTGAAAGGTTCAATAGAATCACTAATCCCTTTACCTGCATTGATATCATTACTCATGGTTGAGAAGATGGTTTTTAACTTATCATTTTCAGTATTTTTAGCCACCTCATCAATAGAGTCGTGAATAGAGATACCCGCATCGGTCATAACGGCAATTTGTCGAATAGAGGCGATCTTATGTCCAATATCGATCTTGCCTTTAAAAGATTTTTTTAAATCTTCTATTACATCACCTATCTTTGCCCCCATATCAGGGGTGGTCTCTTCTGCTTTAAGGATATTAAACCCAGCAAACTCCTGTTTGGCAGTGCGGATGGCAGAGATTTTACTCTTTGCCTTAATCACCTCTTCACTACGTTTGCCCCGTTTACTCATTGTTACTTTATAATAATTCATCTGCTCTCTCTTTCCAACACTTATCTAGCCACTCGCAACACCTCTTCAAGAGATGTTTTGCCCTGAAGTGCTTTGTTTACACCATCTTGTAACATGGTTGAAAAGCCTTCTTTAAAGGCTTGTATTCTCATCTCCTCTTTGGTTGCACCATTAGCAATCATCGTTGACAACTCTTCAGAGATCAAAAGTACCTCACAGATCATCTCTCGACCAGAATAGCCTGTATTGTTACAAACAGCACACCCTTTTCCTTTATAAAAAGTAGGATTTTTGGGAAGATATTTGGCTAACTCTTTGAGATTTTCAGGATGGATATCCTTCTCTACCTCTTTGCATGTCTCACAGATCTTTCGTACCAATCTCTGTCCTTGAATACCAACAACAGCCCCTCCAAGGAGATAATCCTCAATCCCCATATCTTGCATCCTACTAATCGCAGAGATGGCATCATTGGTATGTAGTGTAGAGAGTACCAAGTGACCTGTCAGGGCTGCTTCAATAGCAATTCTTAGTGTCTCTTGATCTCGAATCTCACCAATCATAATCTTATCTGGATCTTGCCTTAAAATAGAACGCAGTGCCGCAGCAAAAGTTAACCCTGTATTGGCACTCACCTGTACCTGTTGAATACCACTCATCTGATACTCTACAGGATCCTCAACAGTAATAATCTTATCTTTGACATCAATAATGGCATTTAATGCCCCATAAAGTGTTGTGGTCTTCCCTGATCCTGTGGGTCCCGTTACTAGCATAATACCATAAGGAGATTTGATTCCTTTTTTAAACTTGGCATAGGCCTGTGCATTCATCCCCGCATCCTCAAGCTTGACCAAAGCTTTGGATTTATCCAAAATCCTTAGAACAATCGACTCACCAAAGAGTGTCGGTAGTGTAGAGACCCTAAAGTCAAAAACATGCCCCCCAACAATCTGAGTAAATCGTCCATCTTGTGGTTTTCTCTTCTCTGCAATATCAAGATTGGAGAGTAGTTTCATACGAGATGCCAATGGACCAAAAATAATCTTCTCTAGCTTGAAATACTCTTGAAGCATCCCATCTATTCTATAACGTATTATGGCATTGGTCTCTGTCGCTTCAATATGAATATCACTTGTTTTGGCATCAATAGCTGTTGCAAGGATAGTCTCAATTAGCTTTAGTACCGCAGGAGACTCATTGCTATCAGATTTAACCTCAGCTGCCCCTTCTGTAAGATCATGCTTAATATCCTCAGAAAACTCCTCAACATCTTCAGAGGTCTTTAACCTAAGCAGTTCTCGACGAATCATGGTAGCTTTGGCAATGGCAACCTCCATAATCTTACCATGAAAAAATCGCTCAATAGCTCCCTTGGCTTCAAAATCGGAAGGGTTTTCAAATGCTACGGTTACGGTTGAATCCTCAACATACAGAGGAAGTGCATTGTACCGCATCAACTGCTTAAGTGGCAATCGTTTGACCAGATGATAATCGATATCAACCTCATTAATCTCTACATACTTAATATCCATATTTTTGGCAATCTGTTTAAGAATACGCGTTGTATCGACTCCCTGTATCGATTCGAGATCCTCCATCTCAATAGTATGAAGCCTAAGCGCTTTAATGAGGGCTTGATCCATCTCAAGTGTATTGATAATCTTCACCTTGATAAGATTCTCAATACTAAGACGCTCCTCTCCATATTTGTTAATAAAAAGATCTAATTTCCGCGTATCAATGACACCCTCTTTGGTCAATATATCAATAATTCGTTGCATTTTTTCTCCTAATTGTAGCGATAACGTTTGGTAAATCTATCCTCTTGATAGATATCAATAATCAAATAATTTTTCTTTTTTTTGCCACTTTTAATATAGACTTTATAAGAGAGATCCTCTCTCTCTGGATCTTTTAGAGTATAGATATCCTCCTCAATCTTATAGGCTTTTGCCACAAAGAGATCAAATATTCGAGAGAGTACAAAATTGGTTTTGGGAAGTTTAAGATCACCCAAAGGCTTTTGATCCATAAGTGCCTGTTTTAGAAGCTGTTTTTGCAATAAAATCGTTGCAAAGTAACTGGCATTCTCGCGACTCGCCTTATCTTTATCCAAGAGCAACATCGGTTTGGCGACACGATTAAGATGATCTGTCTCTAAACATGCCAAGCCATACAGGGTTAAATACTTCTCATTATTAATATTTTGCGTATAATATCTAGCTCCATAGTTACACCCCTTCTCATACTCCTGCTTCTCATAATATTTATAAAGTGTAGAGAGCCTAGAGGCAAAAATTGCAGAGGTAAGAAGAAAAAAGAAGAAGAGATACCTCATTAGATACTCCTTGATTTGATCTTCTCTATCAATGCTTTTGCCTGAGAGGATTGAGTTGTTTTATAATAAGAGGATAGAATCTTTAACGCCTCCCGACGCTTTCCTAGTTTTGCTTTGGATTTAGCAAAGATCAACCAACTCTCCTCTAAATTTTTATTCAAATTATTAGCAATAAGAGACCACTTTTCTGATTCTATATAATCTTTCTTTTGATAATAGGCTTTTGCTAAGAGGAGTGCTTCTCTTGGGTTTTTATTCTGCTTAAATTTTTGTAACATCACCTCAATATAGTTAGCATTGCTATGTTGAAAGTTGATCTTCTTTTTCTCTTTTTTGAGATCTTTTCCATTGATTATTGCCAACTCTTGAGCAGAAAGTGTGGCTGATTTTTTGGCTTTTATCAATTTTTTTGTCGATTTTGAGATTTTTTTAACAGGGTATTCTCTCTTTCTATTCTCATTGTCTATATCAATAACAGGGATAGTAGGAGAGAGAAGAAGTTTCTCTTTTTTCAAGCTATTTGAATTATTTATACCAGATTGCTCTTTTGGCTTTGCAACTACTTTAGCTGTTTGATTAAAATCTGATTTTCTTGAGATATCTGACTCTTTTGTGGTATTAAAATGGCTATAAATATAATAGAATAGATATGGCAATAGTATAATAACCATTACAACAGAAAGAAAGAGAGTAAATGTTTTTGCTTTGTACTTATACCATCGTTTTTCAAGCTCTTTTGTATTAATCATGAATATATCCTAATTTAATTGCTGCCATCTCCAAAATCTTTTTGGAAAACCTATTGGGATCGATTTTTTTGGGTTCATAAAGATCATAATACTCATAAATATTAAAAATCGTGTATAAAAACTTATTGGTCTCCCTGAAATTCCCTTTGGTATGGCTATGAATAAACTTAATATCTCTTTTGCTAATACTATTAGCAACCTCTACAAACCCCTTTTGCATAAGTTTTTTTTGAATAAAGACTGCCAAATCCTCTTCACTTACATTCTTAAGCTCAATTACTTCCCAAATACGGGTCTTGAAGTGCTCTTTGGCAATAATATCCTCATTCTCTGTCTTGTGCAAGGTAATTACAAATTTAACCACGCGTGTATCTGAGAGGAGTCGAATCTTCTCCATCAAAGCCTCACTATAGAGTTGACACTCATCAAGCAAAAAAATAACCTCTCGCTTACCTCTCATCTTTTGACAATACTTCAAAAGTCCATCAAAATTGACACGCATGTTTTGAGGAATATGCTGTCCCGACATCGCTTCATAGATACTTTTGAGAAACTCTTTTTCACTTAAAATTGGGGCATCAAAATAGTGAATTTCTCGTTTATCTTTGAGATTGGTATAGAGCTTATTGAGTGTCATGCTCTTGCCTGTTCCAGGTCGACCAAAGAGCAGTATCATCTTTAGAGGTTTATCTAAACTCTCTGCAAGAAGATCATAATTATGCTTCATTGAATCAAGCTCAACATAATTTTGACTCTCAACCGTATCTATAAAGATATGCTTGATCTCTTTATATTTACTTGTCATCTTGTAACTTTCGATACCCCAACTCTTCTAATGATAACTCTGTATCTTTTTTGATAACATGAGGTGTTAAGATTAAAACCAACTCTTCAACCCTATCTATATTAATTTCTCGTTTAAAGAGATGATCCAAAAGAGGCAAATCCCCAAGAAGAGGTACTTTTGAAACCTTCTTACCTGATTTTGAAGAGATCAATCCTCCCAAAATAACATGCTGACCATCCTCAACTGTAACCACTGAAGAGATCTGCTTTCGAGAGAGATCAGGTGGAATATTTCTCGATCCACCATTATCTCTCTCAACAGTATTGAGTGTATCAGAGATTGAGGGGTTAATCTTAAGCGTAATAGAGCCACTCTCAGAGATCTCAGGAGTAATATCCAACAGGATACCTGCAAAGACAGAATCTATAGTCTCTCCACTAGTTTGAGAACCAGCCCCACTTGCTCCTTGCATAATGGCTGTTGATTGTATCTTATAAAAGAGTTCATTTCCTACTGAGATCAATGCTGGTTGGTTATTGAGTGTCAGAACTTTGGGGTTTGATATCGAACGAACATCTCCTTGTGTTTTAAGAAACTTAATAACTTCATTGATATTGGTACTATTCTCCGCAATCATAACCCCTCCATTGGGTGTTCCACCAGATCCCAACTCCACACTATCAAAATTGGTTCCTCCACTCTCTCCACGAGACCAATCTAGACCTGTAATATTGTGCTTGGTAATATTAAATGTAGAGATTGCCATATTTTGTAAATTATAGAGCTGAGACCAATCAACACCAGTAGTTGAACTATCATCAAAGGTTACACTTAAAATTTTGACATCAATCAAAACTTGATTTTTTAGTTGCGCCGTAAGATTCTCAACATAATTTGATACCCGTGCCAACTGTTTAGGTGTTCCTGTAACGGTAATCATTCCTGCCTCTTGATTGATAATAGGCACTGGTGCTTTATACTCATCCTCTGGACGATTGATCAAGAAGTGTAGCTCCTCTGAGATCTTAGTCCAAAACTTAAAATCATCATTGCTCTCAATAGAGACACCTGTCTTAGAACCAGAAGTTCCTGCAGAGGAACTACCACTCTCTCCACCACCTCCACCACTACTAGCTTGACCTTTTCCACTGTTATTTGCAATGGTTACATGGGCATTACTCTTTCCAATTCGAGAACCAGAGATATAGTGAAGCTTAAAGGTTTTGGTAGTTAGATAGGAGATACGAAGTTTGTTGCCATCCAAATCATAATTGATATTATTCTCTTTTAAAATAACATCCAAAAACTCCTCAAGAGAGGCATTGGAGAGCTTCACATAATAGAGATTCTCTTGTAATCTCTTTTTTGCCTCTTTATCTTTTACCAAAAGGGTCAATCCACACTCATCAGCTAAATTTTCAACAACATCTCCATAGGTAAGTGAACTATTGAGTGTAACAGTAAACATCTGAGTAGTGCAACTGTTTGCCCCTACTGAGATCGTTGTTATCAACATTAGAGATACAAGTAAAATTTTCTTAAATCTTTTCATTTTATTTCCCTTTAAATATAATTTTTTTCTCTCTTTTGGGCAAAAAAAGCCTTTTGGTCTCATCTCCACTCTTTAATACAATACTACTCTTTCCAATAGAGTGAATGGTATAAGGCTCCAAATGATCTCCAACTTTGTACCATTTACCAGCAATAAAAGCGGCATGATTTAAGATGGCCAAAAGCTCATAGGTAACTTCTGGCACAACCTCTTTAATCACAGGTTTAACCTCTTTTTCTATTTTGGGCTCAGGCTTTTTTATAATTGCAAATGGATTAGGAGTTGTCTCCAAAACAGAAGTATTAATTCCTGATCGCTCTTTTTTGATCTTCTCAACCATTATGGCAATCTCTTCATGACTCAATGAAGCGGCACTTAACATAACTGCCCCCATGCTCATAATCAAAATCTCTCTTCTCATTAGTGATTAATCCCCCATACTGAAATATTAATATCGGAATAGGTAGTTGTTGCATTGTCCTCTAGTCGTATGCTATTACCATAAATATCCGTAACCAAAATATTTTTTTCAATCTTATTAATAAACTTTACGATATTTTTATACTCACCTTTACATCCAACAGAGATCTCCAATATATGTCCAAAACTTCCATTATTATCCACATATTCATTCTCAATATAATCAATATCTACCCCTTGATTTTTTGCCTCTTTGGTTAAACTGTTCAAAAATTTTGACCAACTCTTTTTATTGAAGAGTAGCGGTGAGAGTTCCTCTAGCTTTACAGAGATAAAATTAATATTATCATTGGCTTGAACAATACTCTTCTCAAGATTAAGAATATCATTACTATATTTTTTGACATAAAACTCTCTATCTCCACCAACAGTAATGGAGGCAATATACTGCTTATTTTTTGCAATATTTTTTTTCAGAGATGTTTTATGCTGCTCAGATTGATTATAAGTATCCTCAGCATAGGGAAGAAAAAGAGAATAGGAGAGATACCCAATAACCAAAACGATCATCATAATCAACATCCATTTTTCATTTTCACTCTTGTCGTTAAATAGGTTGTCTAAATTTTCTAAAATATCATTCATTATTTGTAACTCACTTCCAAAATACCTCTATACTTTGTATCTCTCTCATTAAATTTAATACGTTTAATATTAATCTTTTGTATGGTTGAAAAATATTTCTCAGAGATATATTTTATATATTTTGTTAAACTCTTCTCATCACTGCTAATCATATGTAGTGAATAGCTATCTTCATGACTCTTAATTGCTTCAACCTTAACATTATATTTCGTCAAATCTTTGGCGAAATCATATAAGAATTTTGATTTAAATTTATAATTTACCTTTCTATTATGAATAGAGACCAATGTTTTGGCTTTTCCTTCAAAGATACTCTCTAGTTTTTTTAACTCTTTTTTATGTTTTTGGATAAGTGCTTGTTTCTCTTCTAATATTTTCTTATATTTTTTGCTAATTGCTGAGAGCTCTTGCTCCTCCTTAGAGAGCAGTAGGCTTGATGCATCATTTGAGTATGCCAGTGCCAAATAGGAGAGAGGCCAAGCCAGTGCCAAAAGAGAGGAGACAGCAGTAGCAATAATAAATTGCCCACTTGCTCTTTTTGAAAAGACTGGCGGACGAGGTTTATTAGTTAAATTAATAAAAGTATCAGGATTTTCTAAATACCCCAATCCACTCTGTACCATCATATACTGAAGCTGATCAATATACCACTCATCACTCTTGATACCAAAGTTAAAATCCAAATTAAAAGTAGGTATGCCCAAATAGTTATACCCATAATCCCCCAAACCAATAATGGGACTCTGAACCGATCCTAAGAAGAGTTTTCCAATACTTGGAAGATTATAAGCACGTTTGATATAGATAATGATATCATTGATTTGCAAAAAGATCTCACTAAAAAGTTTCATTAGGTTTTGCTGGAAAAAGGAGTCTGTTGCCTTAAGCCCCTCAGACTCTAACGTCTCAAAGAACTCCTTTTTATCAACCTTCTCTCCAATCATTGCGCAATATTTTTCATAGATCTGCTCTAAGGAAAACTCCAAAGATTTTGAGTAGAGGAATCGACCTTCATTATAGATAGAGACAAAGGTATCTTCCATTGTAAAGTAGATAAAACAGTGTGCCTCATTACGCTCAAGAATCTCCCCTTTGTAGAGAGTACCAAACAAAAGAGGAGCAGGTATAGAGAGATCAATATACTTAGTTGTCTCAATAATTTTGCTATTACGCTCTTGGATAACTTCAGGCTCTATTATAAAAAGGTTATAAACATGACTCTGCTCATTTGTATCTACTTTTTGATGATGAATATCATACTCTTTTTCTGGATCAAGCCCCAACTCATCATAGGCTTTCATATAAATGACATCATCAATCTCAGCAGGATCAACACTATACCCAAGATCAAAAGAGGCAATAATCATATCTTTATTACTAATATAAGATATAACAAAATTACTGTTATTAAATCCTAAGTTCTCTATCGGAGTAAACTGCTGATCCTTATATTGATAATACTCATGATTATAAGGATTAACTGTGATAATATTTTTAAATTTTTTTATTCTAGGGTCTACAGTTTTTATTGACATAATTGTTAAATCTACCATTTCATAATAATATTAGACCCATTATATTGGCAGAAATATTAATCTAAGCTTGAATAATTAAACTAAATTTTTATATTCATAATATTTATGTTATATAAAAACATTAAATATTTTATTAAAATATTTTTTAGGATTAACAACGCTGTATATTAAAAAATATTGATCTAAAAGATATACCCCATCTCCTCTAAACCACTTCGAGATTTGCTCCACCCTCTCTTAACGGCAACATGCAAATCAAGATAGATACGTTTTCCTGAGAAGTGTTCTAACTGTTGACGTGCCAATCGTCCTACACGCTTAATACCCATGCCTCTATTGCCCACAATAATGCCTTTTTGAGTCTCTTTTTCGACAATGATTGTCGCATAAATTCTATCCATCTCCTCATCTTCATCAATCTTCTCAATGGTAACATCTGACTCATAAGGGATCTCATCTGAGAGATTCTCAAAAATAGATTCACGAATCAACTCTTTGTAGATATCACGGACAAACTCTGTTGTGGTAATATCAGTATCAAACAGAGCAGGAGATACAGGAAGGTGCTTGACCACCTCATTAAGCAGTGCCTCTTTGCCCACTTTTTTATTAACAGAAAAGGGGATAATCGCCTCAAAGTGATCTTGATACTTCTGATACTCGCCTAATTTTTCAAGAATCTTTCCTTGAGGCACATGATCCATTTTGGTCAATAAAACAATATGTTTAACCTTTTTGCTCTCTTTGAGTGCCAAAAATTTTTCATACTCATCCAATCTATCCGTAATAGGCGATAAGAAGAGAATCAAATCACTATCTCCCATCGCTTTGAGTGCCTCTTCAAGCATAAACTCATTGATCAATCGCTCCTTTTTATGAATCCCAGGGGTATCTACAAAAATAAGCTGATTGCCTTTGTGCATAACAATAATATTCATTCGTTTACGAGTGGCTTGAGCTTTTTTAGAGACCATGGCAAGTTTCTCACCTACCAAAAAATTGAGTAGGGTACTCTTGCCTGAATTGGGTCGTCCTACCACTGCAATAAAACCTGATTTTGTTTTTGTTTCCATACTGTTCTGTTCACCTCTAAAGTTTTTTGCTAGTATACCATATTAACCATCGATTAAAGCTCTTGATAAACAATAGGATCCTCTACACCAGCCAAAGCAAACCCTTTGAGTCGAAGTCGACAACTATCACATAGACCACAAGCTTGATCCTCATTTTGATAACAACTCCATGTATCCTCAAGAGGAACACCTAAATCCAATGCCTGTTGGACAATCTCCTCTTTTTTCATGTGTACTAATGGCATTTTGATCTCCAATTTTGTCTCATCCTTGGTTCCAAGATTAATGGCTTGTTCCATAGCATGAATATAACTATCTCTACAATCAGGATAACCAGAGCTATCCTCTTCTACTACCCCAATATAGAGTGCCTCAGCAGTATGTTTCTCTGCAATGGCTGTAGCAATAGAGATAAAAATACCATTACGAAAAGGGACATAGGTAATAGGAACACCCTCCTCTATCCCCTCTATTGGAACCTCTAAAGACTCATCAACCAAGGCAGAAGCACCAACCTGTTTGAAAAAATCCAAATCAATGCTATAGGTTGCCACTGCCCCAACAAAATTGGCAATTTTTCTAAAAGATTGCTCCTCTTTACTTTGAGTACGTTGAGCATAGTTAAAATGAACAGCAATGATCTCATAGCCCTCACGCTTAGCAATAGCAGCACTCAAGGCACTGTCCATCCCTCCTGAGATAATACAAACGGCTCTTCTTTTCATCACTCTCTCCTTTTTTAAAAGGATTTTACCTTTAATTTGATAAACTTTGCGTCATGTTAACCATTCAAAACGACACAACACTCAATATCAACAAAAAACAGCTAGAAACTATTGCCACAACCCTCACATCAAGAGAGATTGAGCTTATGATATGTTATAATCCTACCATTCAAGAGTATAATCATGAATATCGAGCCAAAGAGAGTGCCACTGATGTATTAAGCTTTCCACTAGAGGGAGATTTTGATCATGCACCCTTAGGCTCTATTATCATCTCAGCAGACTTTGTCATCCAAAAAGCTCAAGAGTTTGGACACGATTGCGATGATGAATTATCTTTGCTTTTTATTCATGGTCTCCTTCATCTACTAGGATATGACCATGAGATAGATCAAGGAGAGATGAGAGCCAAGGAAGAGGCACTTATTAAGAGCTTTAATCTTCCAAAAAGTCTAATAGTAAGAATGGAGAATATGTAGTGGATTTTGTTATATTTATCATATCAATGGGGGTACTCATTATAGGTGCCGACTTTATTGTAAATCAGAGTGAGCGTATTGCCTTACATTTTAATGTATCAGAGTTTGTTATTGGAGCAACTATTGTTGCTTTGGGAACAAGTCTTCCTGAGATGGCGGCTAGTGTGGCTGCTAATTTCAATAATAAACCAGAAATTGCCGTTTCCAATGCCATTGGTAGCAATATCTTTAATATCACACTGGTTCTTGCTATTATCTTTATAATTACTAAAAATATCAACCCCAATCGTGATTTTTTCAAAAAAGACACCACATGGGCACTGGTACCCATTATCCTCTTTTTGCTAATGAGTATCGATGGTTTTATTGGTACTCTTGATGCAATTTTATTAATTATCTTAATGTTTGCCTATATGCTCTTTTTACTTGAAGATCCTTCAAGTTTAGAGATAGATGATGATATGGAAGATATAAAAGAGGAGAGCTTTCAATGGTCAAAGGTTATAGGTCTGCTTTTGGTTGGATTTGTCTTTGTTGTGGGAGGAGCACACTTTGCTATTGAGAGTGCCTCCAATATCGCCTTGGATTTTGGAATTAGCGAATGGATTGTAGGTATTATTATGATCAGTTTTGGAACCTCTCTTCCTGAACTGGTCGTCTCTATATCAGCCGCACTCAAAGGGAAAGTCGATATGGCAATTGGTAATGTGATTGGATCAAACCTTGCCAATACCACCTTGGTTCTTGGTTTTGCTGCGCTGGTTGATCCTCTTCCTGTCTCATTTCAAGAGAATCTCTTTGATATTGCTACGATGACTGCTGCTACAGTGATGCTTATCTATATTACTGCCAATAAACTCTATAGTAGACCAGCAGGTATTAGCCTATTGATCCTATTAACCCTATTTTTAGATCATACCATCAAAACCATCTCTCCTGCTATATAAGCATAGAGAGATCTTAATTATCGCTCAAACTCTCGGGCGATTACATCTGCCTTGAAGTACCCCTCCTTATACATCCATTTATAGATCTCAGCAGCAATAGGACCTGCGGCACTTCCCCCATGCCCCCCATGCTCTACCAATACAGTAACGACATATTGAGGATGATCAAATGGAGCATAAGTGGTCAGCCAAGCATGAGAACGACTATAGTACTCCATTTGTGACTCTAACATCCGCTTCTTCTCACCTTGAGGGATAGAGACAACTTGCGATGTTCCAGTCTTTCCTGCGACAATAATAGGAAGATGAGACATGGTACGTCTTGCGGTTCCTCTTGGAGAGTTACAGACATCATACATCCCCTTTCTTATGGTATTAAGATAGTGTGCATTATAGGGAGGCTCTTTATAGCTAGGATCCACAACTTTACCTGCAATTGTATGTACTAAATGTGGAGTAGGCAATTTTCCTGTTGCCAAAAAGGCTGTATATCGTGCAACTTGAATGGGTGTTACCAAATCATATCCCTGTCCAATCGAGGCGATAATAGTCTCACCCAAAAACCAAGGCTTTTTATAGGTTTTCATCTTCCAGCTTTTGTTTGGAATGACTCCTGACCACTCGCGAGGAAGATCGATCCCTGTTTTAACCCCCAATCCATAACTGTTTAGATATTTTGACATCTCATTGATACCCACCTGTAGACTCTTGTTGTAGAAATAGACATCACAACTCTCCCGAATCGCTTTACGCAAGGGAACTGTACCATGACCATATTTTGACCAACATCTAAACTTATGCCCATTTTTACCTATTTTGATATACCCTTTACAATACTCTGTACTATCCAAAGAGGTCTTGCCTGACTGGGCATAGGCTAGAGCCATTCCCATCTTAATTGAGGAACCAGGCGGATAGAGTCCTGAGACAATTTTATTGGTAAAGGGGTGATTAAAATCATCAATTATAGCATTCCATTTCTTCTCTGATATTCCTCCAACAAAAAGATTGGGATCATAAGAGGGGTAACTAACCGCAGAGAGAACATCTCCATTAACATGCATCACCACGGCAACACCCGCTTGATCTTTAAAAAGCTCATTAATCTTCTTTTGCAATCTCAAATCCACATTTAGTTTAAGATTTTGATCCTCTATGGGTTCCTTTTTTTCTAGCTCTGCCACCTCTTTATTGGTAGCACTTACTTTGACTATACGATACCCTAACTTCCCTTGCAAAATTTTATTATATTGTCTCTCCAACCCTGTTCTTCCAACAACACCCACCTTCTCTACTACAGGATCTTTGGCATTATCTTTTTTATTTGATCGTGCCACATAGCCTACAATATGGGTTGCCATGCTCCCCGCGGGATAGTAGCGTTTGGTCTCTGACTCTATCTTAATATATTTGTTAATTGTCAATTTTGGATATGCCCCAATCATATCCTCATAAGAGATAAAATCAATGATCTTAATAAATTTATGATTATAAGCAGAGTTCTTTTGGTGATACCTTTTAAGCAATTTAGTAGCATTATAATCAGGAAACTCTTTGACTATAATCTCTATAATATTATTAAGAATTTTACTATCTTTTTTGAGATGGGGTGCAAGTTTGATAGAGAAACCAATCTTATTAACTGCCAAAAGCTTTCCTTTTCGATCAAGAATCTCTCCACGTACAGGCTTAATAAAATATTTTCGCTCAATATTATTTTGAGCCAAATTCTCATAATAGTAGTTTGATTTTATACTGATTTGATAGATACGAGAGATTAACATAATCCAAAAGAGTGAAAAGATTATAATAACAATAGCGTATCTCATACAAAAAGTCCTATTAGAAGATCAAAGAGAATATAAAATAGAAGAGTATTATCCCCAACAATGACTTTGGAGGAGAAGATAATATCATAAATAAAAAGATTTATATAGTAAAAACCATTAATCAGAAAAATAAGGAAAAATGCCAAACATTTTTGGCAACGAATCATCAACTTTGCACTAGGATAGATCATAACATAAATTATTACTATCGAAAAGATAGAAAGAAGCATTGGAAGACTTAAATTTAGATCTAAATTAACCAAATAGAGCATTCCCAAAAAGGCATATACCCTATTCTCATCAACATTATATATCACCATCAAACCTACAACCCCTATTAATGGAGGAAGTATACCATAAATGGAGGTTAGCATAGGATAGAAAATTACCATAAATAGGAGAAGAGACCAACCTAACCAGTTCAGCCTCTTCTCCTCCTCATATTTACTCTTTTTGTATATCATCATACTACAACTTATAAATCAAAGATATCTCATTACAAACAGGGAAATGTATACATTTAATACAATCTGCCCATATTTTATGCTCAGGAATACCCTCTTTTGGAATTTCAATAAAACCAAGCTTTTTAAAAAAGTCAGGAAGATAGGTTAAGACCAAAACATCCTCTCTAACCCCTAACTCTTTTGCCTCATCCAACGCATAAAGTACTATTTGTTTTCCAATACTCTCTCCTCGATACGCCTCATCTACAATCAGACTACGAATCTCAGCCAGACGCATTGAGTGAATATGCAACGCCGCATATCCCACTACCCTATCCTTATCCTTTGCCAAGATATATGATCGAATATTAGTAGAGACCTCATCCTCACTACGATTTAGAATAACACCATCTTTGATCTCTTGCTCAACCAAATCCTGCATGGCAGGAATATCACTAAGTTTTGCTTTGACTAATTCAACCATTTATCAATCCCAAAAATATGTTCAAAAATACGCTGATGGATAGGATCATAACCGTATCGCTTGGAGTTACTTAGTGTTATTGCCCCAGGGAAGGCTCTTTTGAGTGCTGTTTTCTCTTTTTGGTTAAGCTTATCTATTTTGGTAAAAACATTCAGATAGAGTTGATCTCCCCGTTTAAACTGAGCCACATACGCCTCTACATCTTTATCAATTTGAGCATTAGGATGACGTGCATCACGCAGATGAATAAATACCCGAATTGAGACACGATGCTTAATAAATGCTACTAAATTTTTTTGCCATGCACTCTTTAGATCTTTGGAGACTTTGGCATAACCAAAACCAGGAAGATCCACAAAACGGATACGCCAATCCCTCTCATCATAACGATAATGTATATCAAAAAAATTAATCAACTGTGTCTTTCCAGGGGTAGCTGAACTCTTTGCCAAATTTTTACGAGAGGTCAAGCCATTTATGGTAGAGCTTTTTCCTACATTTGAACGACCCAAAAAGACCACTTCGCTTACTGTATCATCTATACTGTCTGCCAATGCTTGTGCTGACTTTATAAAATCTGCATTAATTATTCGAGGTGTCATTATTTTCTATCCTCTATCTCAAATCTAAAGTGTACTGGTTGATTATTGCTCCCTTTTATATCTGCCAATCCTGTTTTGAGATCTAGTAAGATCTCCTCTGCTACAATCTTTCTATTGTTGGTTAGATCATTCAACACCACATCACCAACAAAATAATATTTAGAATCATTTGGTGCATAAGTGATCTTATCTGCTTTGCCTTTATAGTGAATCTCTTTCTCTATCAAATCAAATTGAACCTCTCCTGTTGCCTCATATTTTATCGCTTTTCTATTGCTATTGAAGTAGACAATGACTTTGACAGCGTGAAAACTATTTTTCCCCTGTGTAATTGTCGCATCTCCCTCAAAATAAGCCAACTTGGTGATATCATCTGCATAAAAATGGTTGGCTTTGATATCTACCTCTTCAGCAGATAATACCCCTACCAAAAAGAGAAGAGGCATAATCATAATTTTTTTCATATTCTATTCTCACTAAGTATTCTATTTTTTCTTGTATTATACCTATTTTAGCACAACATTTTCAGATATTTTGAGGAAAATAGCTAAATCAAAATCCAAAACGATATAATACGAAATTCAAAACAACAAAAAAGGCTAACCAGTATGAATGCAGATGCACAACTCATCGAACATATGATGAATCCTAAGAACTATGGTGAGATGAAAGAGAATGATGCTGTGGGGATGGGGAAGAACCCACAAAATGGTGAGAAGGTTGCCATCTATCTCAAAGTAGAACCGTCCCAAGATCCCCTTATTAAAGATATTAGCTTTCAAGCTATTGGGTGTACCACTACGGTTGTTGCAGGTTCAATTATTACCTCCGAAGCCAAAGGGGTAACTTTTTCTCGGGCAGAGGAGTTGATCTCGATTACACTTGGAATGTTAGAGAATATCCCTCCTGAAGATGCGGCTTGTTCAGAGATGGTTGCTCTAGCACTCAAAGCGGCACTCGATACCTATACCAAGAGACAAACCTCCCCTGACTTTCCAATGATTAGCTATAAAATTCAAACTGACTGTACCCCAAAAGAGGAGAAAGAATCATGAAAACTTTATTCAAAGATGTCCACGAAGCATGGCTTGCCATGCAGTTTACAGGCTTTATGAGTCAAACCAAAAACAGACAAGATCTCTATGAGTTTGCCAATATACTCTTCAAGCATCTTACTTGGCTAGAGAATGACTTTATCAAAAACAAAATAGCCTATGACTACAGTATCAATCAGGTACCTATTCGTGTCACCCATCTTCATGTAATGATCCACAATATCATACAACGACTTGAGACCATAGAGAGTGGTCTATCAAGCTGTCACGATCAAGATGTCACCTTTAGAATCAAAAGTGATATTGAGTATATCAAAGCATCCTTAGCAAAAATGCCTGATGAGAATGTAGAGCATGCCTTTGACACCAAACGAGAATACCCTAATGTCTCTCTTAGTGACGAGGCTCGTGATGCCTTGACGCTCTTTTTGTTTGAGGAGAGCTATAAGGAGTATGAGCTTATTATGGTTTACAACTACTCCAAAGCCCACTCCAATGATGCCTTTTTAAATCGTATTTTTCAAATTCTTATTGATGAGTCTTTTTTTCATCTCAGAAGTTTTGGTCAAATGATGGCAGAGATGGGAATTTTGGGTGTGCCTAGAAGCATTATGGAGGAGATCTATAAATTTGATGATCTCAAACAGTTCCTCAAAGATGGTATTCAAGAGGAGATTGGCGCCAAAGAGGAGTGCAAACGATTGGCACAAGCTGTCAGTGATAGCTCTGAGCATTTTGCAGCATTCTTTACCTTTATCAATAACCAAGAGAATTACCATATCGCACTTATGGAAGAGGCATTAGCCTACGTCAACCAAAAAGGGTCATAGATATATGAACTTCAAAATAGACAAAACCGATGGTAAAGCACGAGCATGTACCATCAAGACTGCCCACTCGACCATCAAAACACCTGTCTTTATGCCTGTGGGTACTGTTGGTGCTGTTAAATCACTAGATGCTAGTGACTTAGCAAACTTTATCAAGCCCAATATTATCTTGGGAAACACCTATCATCTCTATCTACGACCAGGGGATCAAGTGGTCAAGAAGATGGGAAAACTACACGGTTTTACGCAATTTCCCAAGAGCTTTTTGACAGATAGTGGAGGATTTCAAGCCTTTTCTCTCTCTGATAATGTCAAAATAGATGAAGGGGGCATTACTTTTGCTAGTCATATTGATGGGAGTAGACACTACTTTACTCCCCAAAAGGTCTTGGATATTCAGTATAATCTTGGATCAGATATTATGATGATTCTTGATGATCTTGTGGCACTTCCTGCAACCCAAGAGCGTATCAAAGCCAGTATAGAGAGAACTACCCGTTGGGCAGAGGAGTCTATTGCTTACCATCGAGAGAATCAAAAAAAGGGCAAAGGCTTAACACAAAATATCTTTGCCATTATCCAAGGGGGAACCGATAAGGCTTTTCGAGAGAAATCTGCCAAGGAACTCTGTGCGTTGGATTATGATGGATTTGCCATTGGTGGACTCTCTGTAGGAGAGGCAAATCAAGAGATGTACGATACAGTAGAGTGGACAACCCAATTTATGCCAGAGCATAAACCTCGCTATCTTATGGGCGTAGGTACTCCTGAAGATCTGGTAGAGAATGTATCAAGAGGGGTAGATATGTTTGATTGTGTCATGCCCACACGCAATGCACGAAATGGAACACTCTTTACCTCCTATGGCAAAGTCAATATCAAAGCAGCAAGATTCAAAGAGGATCCAGAGCCACTTGACCCTGAGTGTGGTTGTATGGTCTGTCAGACCTACTCAAAAGCCTATCTCAATCATCTCTTTAGAGCCAAAGAGATTACTTATTTTAGATTGGGAACCATTCATAACCTCTACTACTATCTCAATCTTATGGAGCAGATGCGTGAAGCAATAATAAATGAGGAGTTTGATCAATTCAAAGAGGAGTTTTATAAAAAAAGAGAGAGTTAATCTCTCTAAAATATCTTAATCTTTTAACATATTAGAGTTATATTGCTTCAAAAAGAGAGCCAAATCTTTTGCTGTTTCGCAACCTTGACTTATGGCTATTTTTAAAATCGATCTACTATTACTGTAATACATAGCTTACTCCTTCTGTTTCTATATTCTTTAAAGCTTAATATTTTGACTTTATTGCTTTTATTATAGGAGTAAAATGATTTTTCTAAGCTTAATTTTTAATAAAATATAAATTATAATAAAAATTATAAGAATAAAATAACATATTACAATAGAGAGAAATTAATTGTATTATTTAGCAATAATATTTCATCTGTTTTGCTATCTCTGAGATAATCTCCTCTAGTGCTTCTCTCTGCTTATAGATAAAGCTATATTTCTCCTCACCGATACATACAAACAATCCATAACCAGCAATCTCTACACGCCCTCTTGCTTCATGATCAATCCACTCCAAACTCATCTCTGTAGTCTCATTTTTATAACCTGTTTTTACCAACACCGCAGGGTAGAGTTGCTTAATCTCATTTAGATTAAATATTTTATCTTCTATTGTTAATTTTTTCATGAGAGGATTATAGTATAATTTCACCAAAATATAAGGCTACTTTATTGGAGTAGCCTAAGGAGTAAAGTATCATGACCATCAATGAGCAGATAAAAGCAGACATCAAATCAGCAATGAGAGCCAAAGAGACAGCCAAACGAGATACCCTACGCAATATTCAAGCTCTTGTCAAACAGATTGAAGTTGATGAGCGACGAGAGGTAACAGATATTGATATGGAGGCTATTTTGATGAAATATGCCAAACAGAGAGAGGATGCCATAGCACAATTTTCCCAAGCAGGTCGAGAGGATCTCGTAACCAAAGAAGAAGCAGAGCTTGAGGTAGTAAAAGCTTATCTTCCTGAGCCAATGAGCAATAAGGAGCTAGAGGAGACACTCAAAGAGATTATCAGCGATATTGGTGCTACCTCTATGAAAGATATGGGGAGAATTATGAGCCAAGCAAAAGAGATTATTGGTAGTCGTGCAGATGGGAGTAGAATTAATAGTTGTGTCAAATCCATTTTAGCTTCAAATGCTCCCTCATAGCTTTGAACATAGAGAGATGTTTGATGCTATTGTTGTTGGTGTTATCTTACTTTCAACTATAACTTATGCTTTAACTCTGGTTTTTATCATCACCAAATACAAAAAAACATTTGAAGAGGAGTATAACTCCGAACTACACCACTAATGACAAAATAGACTCATAATATTTAAATATATTAACTTTTATTCAATAAAGTACGATATAGTTATAGATACTAGATATAAGGAAATATTATGAGAATATATGCACCATGGGAAAAACAGTTTAAAAAGATCGCTACTCCTTTTGAGCACTTTTTACATGCTCAAACGACAACTGGTATGGTTTTGATGATTATGACAGTTTTAGCACTACTACTTGCCAACTCTCCACTGGCAGAGAGTTATGCTCACTTTTTTCATGCAAATATCGACTTAAAAGTAGGCTCTTGTGACTCTCCCATACTTTACTCCTATCTATTCTTGTATTATATCTTGTGCAGCTTTTCTGGGGGTCAATATATATTTTCTGTTAAAATCTCATCAACTTTACTGCTTTTGCACTAAGCAATAAAGGTGTTGTTGCTATTATCAAAATAGTTTTTTTCATTAAATTTATCCTTTTAAATATTCAATCAACAACTGAGGCAAAATAACAGAAAATATTAAAATATATATCAACCAAAAGAGAAAATATAATTTTGGTAATTTTTTTGAAAATCTTTCTATATAATCCATATCTATAAAATATCTTATAAAAAGCATTATAGATATCGATATTAAATATGCAGAATTTTCAATATGTTGCCACCTAAAAAAGGATAGCACTCCTAAAAAA
>CAZEUB010000059.1:0-14080 GCA_964515605.1 uncultured Sulfurovum sp.
TTGATGGTTTAATGAATAGAAATCAAACCAACTCTTATATAAACGGTGCGTATTATATAAAAATTCTTCACGCAGAAATTGCCTAAATATAGATTTAGGTCGCGAATATTAACAAAAAGGCTATTAGAATTTGCTTATATCTGCCTATTTTTTCATACATTTAGTATAATAATTCAGAATTATAAATGTTTAACTTTTTTGAAAATAAATTTTACTGAATTACTGTCTTAGATTTTAGGGGTATTATAATATTTAAAAATAGTACAATGACTGTTATCTTTACTACCAATTCATAATTGCTTAATTTTTAATCACTCATTTTTAATACTATTTGAAAAAATTGATTATAATGACATATACATTTTTAAAGGAGTTTACTTAAATGAAATTTACAAAACTAAGTCTAATGGCAGCACTAGCAATTACCTCACTCTATGCATCTGAGAGCAATCTCTCGGGAGATACCAAACTATTTTATAGTACCTCTGATGCAGCAGATGGTGATCTTTTTAACAAAACAAGTGCCATGGGTAATGCAGCAGTGAGTCTTGATTACACCAAAGAGGTAGCTGATGGTATCTCACTCAATGCAGGAGCAACCGCCATCTCAACACTCGGATTGGAAGGAACAGCCGTAGGTGCAACATGGGTTGAGCATGCACTCAAAGATAGAGCATGGATTGATATAGCAAATATTACTGCCCAAATAGGTAATACCACAGCGGTTATTGGTCGTCAAAAACTTGATACCCCTCTGGCCTTTACTGAGACATGGAATATAGTAGAGAACACGTTTGATGCGTTTAGTTTTATCAACAAAGAGCTTCCTGATACCACACTGGTTGCTTCTGCTGTAACCCGTGCCAATGGTCCTTTTGAGTTTACCAATTTCCAAGGGGGAGAGACCGACTTAGGTGATGGAATTTATGCGTTTGGTATGGTAAGTAAATTGATCCCTAATACCACGGCACAACTATGGTACTATGCCAGTAATACTACACTTGATAAAGATGACAAAGTTTGGCTACAAGCAGATACCAACATCGCTGAGGGGATAACCATTGGAGCACAGTATGGTTTGGCATTGGCAGATGCTAATGGTGTTGATGATTCATCTGTTGTAGCGGTAAAGTTAGGATATGATGCGAGTGTGGCAGATCTCTATGCCGCATTTTCTAAGGCAGATGATCAAGGGGCAAATAGCTTTACAAACTATGCAGGATATGGTGCTTCTCCACTCTATACAGAGGCGTGGTGGAACTTTGGGTTTGTCTCAGAGCCTGATGCACAGACCATTGCTATTGGAGCATCAACAGAACTTTCAGGCTTAGCACTTACTGCTCAATATACCAATGTAACCAATGATAGTGCTGGTGCCTCAGGAGAGATGGATGAAGTGACATTAACTGCCTCAAAAAAGATAGGTACAGTTGATGCCTCTTTTGCACTGATTAATACCTCTTCTGATGATAATGATATTGACGGAAACACCGTTCAACTCTATCTAACCTTACCATTCTCTCTTTAATCTCTTTATGACCTAAGGCATGTCTCAAAACTGCCTTTGTAGTTTTCACATTTTCTTACACACAAAACTACCCAGTTCAGATAAATACTGGGTAGCTCCTCTACTAAATAGCGGGTATCTCTAGTGAAATACTGTGATCCTCTAGTATAACATTGATGTGGTTATTGGTTGCTATCTCTTTGATATCGATATCAAGTTGATGCTCTCTTTGATTACTCTCTATCTTAAAAAGGATAATAGGGTAGCGTTTTTGGTTGACCACAATCATCTCTCCAATCTTTATTTTTAGGGTAATGTTAATACTTTCTGCCTCATGAAACTGTTCAAAAATTTTTTGCAAAATAAAAGAAAAGTTATTTTGATGAATTTGAAAAAGGGGGAGATCATAATCAGTAAAGATAGAGATCTCCCCTTCATATTTCATTTTGAAAAGTTCAATATTTGCTTCCATGAGCAGGTTTAGATCGGTTTGGGTGTAACCCTCAAGACTTAAAGTATGCTCTATTTTAATAGTTGGCTTATTATAAAGATGTATGGCAATCTCATCATCATTATTGTAGAGTACATTAATCGCATAGAACTCAAGTGATCCAAAAGAGAGATCTATGAGGGTTTTTTTGCAACCAAAACTCTTTGGTGCATGGGAGAGACAGAGAGCAAAAAGTTTCTTCTCTTGGTAGGGTTCAAGAAGGAGTATCTCTGCACTTTGATTAAGATAGAGTATCTTCCCTTGCTCTGAGAAGAGGATAAAGGGGTTACTATCATGTTCAATAAAAAAATTAAAATCAGTCAAGATTGTGTTCATGAATCTTCTTCCTTAAGGTATTTCGATTAAGACCCAATACCGAAGAGAGTTTGAGTTGTGATTTAAATTTTGCTAGACCTGCTTGGATTAGAGGACGCTCATAGAGTCCAATATGCTCCCGATAGGCATTATTGCCATCAATTTGTTCATAGAGATAATCAAAAAGTATCTGCTCTATCTCCTTAGCATTGAGTGTTGAGGTGATTAACTGCTTATAGATAGAGGCTTTGAGTGATTTGATATTCTCTGATAGATTGATCTTGTCTTGATCAATAGTTTTTTTAGGAGAGATCATAAGTAGTTTGCTAATCTCCTCTGTAAAGTGTCTTATTAGTAACGGCACATCATCCATCCTCTCTCTTAGCGGAGGCATATGGTAGATAAAAGCGAACTTCTCTTCAATTAATGCACTGTTTTGAACACTATTAGCAATAGCAATAATACGCTTGTTCTCAAAGTTGAGTTGATTGATATTATTAATGGCTTCAAAATTATAGATAACAACCTCATTATAACTATCAAGTGCCCTCTCTAGCTCCTTATGGTTGCTAGCATTAATATATACCGCTTTTGGGAAAATAGATCTAATAAGCTCTTTTTTCCCCGTATGTGGTTCTCCTATGAGTATAGAGGAGATATAGAGTGATTGTGTTAATGTTAGGTTTTTGATAATACTCTTAATCTCCTGAGATTGACCAATATATTGTTTCTCTTTCATTACAATACTTTAACTCTTTTTTGTTTTTCTATCAATCATATCCACAATAAGATCGATCTTCTTATCGTTAAAATCGAGCCCTGCTTTCTCTTGATCAGGCGTAGCAAAAGCAGGAATACCATTAACCTCAAGAACAACATACTCCTCTCTCTCCAAATCATAAATAATATCTACTCCTGCAATATCCACACCACAAACCTTGGCAGCACGCTTAGCGATATCAACAATCTCATCATTTGCCTCTCTCAAAAATACCGATCCTCCACTACTGATATTGGTTCGCCAATCATTTCCACGAGCTTTTCGTCCATAGCAAGAGACAAACTCTCCATCAACAATATCCACACGGAAATCAGAGTTGTCATACTTAACAAACTTCTCAAGATAGAGAAAACGCAAATCCATCTTATTGAGAAACGGCATAAGCATATCAAGTGCCTCTGGATTCTCAATCTTGGTCAATCCTGCTCCTCCCCAACCATCGGTAGGTTTATAGATCATCTTCCCCCATTTTTTGAGTCGTTTGTGTAGCTCATGCTCATCATCACGGTGACAAAGCTCATAATCAGCGGTCAATATTCCATGTTGTCTCAACAGAAATGCTGTTTGAAATTTATCCTCTGTCAGTGCAAAAGATTCATAACTATTGAGTGTCGGGATAACATTATTGAGTGCTTGATACAAAAACATCTGATACTGTGTCTGCTCTCCTGCATTGTAGCTAAAGAAGAGATCAAGCTTCTCCATTTTGATCTGTTTCCCATGATCGTCATAGCAGATAATGCTTTTGTTTTTGGCTATTGCATGTCTGAGATTGAGACCTGTGATGGTTTTGATCTCTCGCTCTTTAAGTTTTTTGACAATCTTCTCTTGGATGATATCTCCCCCTCCATTTTGATAGAGCCACATTCCTATTTTTCTTTTCCCCATTTTTTCTCCTTTTTATAATTTTTTATCTTTTTGATGATACGATAGTATTTGATCCATCATCGCTATACGCTTCTCAAAACTGCTGATCTTTGCCCGTTCATAAACAGTATGATCCCCATCGCCAAAGGGACCCCAGCCATCTAGCGTCACCACCCCACAAGAGGCAACATGGTTGGCATCACTCACCCCTCCTCGCTCCTCAGTACCAATCGCCTCTCCTGTAATGGTTTCCAACTTCTCAATCAGTCTGCTCTGTTTGCTATTTGGCTCCATAACATCCCGTTGAATCCCTCCCAAAAGGGTTGAGTGCGTCCCCTCTACATAGGAGGTTTGGACAATATCCTTCAGAGATTGGAGTAGACGGTTGCGTTCATGATTGCTCTTGTAGCGTATCTCCAAAAGAAGCTCCGCATAAGGGGAGATGGTATTCGCCCCTATCCCCCCTGATATCTTCCCTACATTAACGGTTGTTCCAAGATCAAGTTGTGTTAGCTTGGTAAGCTCTTGGAGTTTATAGGAAGCCTCTAAATTGGCATTAATCCCTTTGGTATAGCTCGTTCCTGCATGAGCGGCTTTGCCCTCAATCTTAATAGTAAAAGTTCCTACACCCTTTCGCCCTGTCACCACTTCAAGATTCTCTCCTGCTGCTTCAAAGACAAAGCAGTAATCATAATTTTTTGCCAACTCTAGTGTCAAAAATTTAGAATCATCGCTCCCTGTCTCCTCATCACTAACCAACAAAAAATCGATATTCTCTATCTTCTTATTACGCCGATAGATCGCTCTAAGTGCCTCCAGAGCAACGATATTTCCCCCCTTCATATCACATACTCCTGCACCATAAACCCACTCATTATCTAAAGAGAAATGCTCAAACTCCCCCTCAGGAAAAACCGTATCATTATGCCCCAAAAGAAGTATTTTGCTCCCCTCAACCTGATTAGATCGAAAGAGCAGATGATCCCCAATATCATGGCGAGGATAGACCACTGTCTCAAACCCAATAGCCTCAAGCCATGCTCTCATTTTATTGCCAACCGCATCAACCCCTGTTTTATTTTTGGTAAATGAGTTGATTCTACAAATCTCCTCTAAATCCTCTAAATACGCCATCTCTCCCCTTAGCTCTAGTATGGATTATAGAATACATCAATTTTATTTAATTACTCTTGAACTCAATCAATGCTAAGTAGAGTTTTAACAAAGATGGGAGATTGGTAAACATTCAACAACAAAAATATCTTTTAATGTATAATACTAGGCGTATTACTTTATTTTATTTTTAGGAGAGAAGAATGAGACGCTACTATCGATATGGTTGTTTTGTAATATTATTGCTATTTGCAGGGTGTGGTAGTGCCGAATTAGAAGAGCAAAACCAGACAATAGACACCTCTGTTCTTGGTGAACAAATAGAGGTAAATAGCTCAGAGAGCATAGCCAATAGTTATGAAGAGGATAGTCTAACGCCAATATCTGAAGAGATAAAAGAGGAGACTACCGTAACGCTAACAGAGGAAAATCTCTCCCAAGAAGAGGAGAATATCACCTCTACTCTCTCTATCACTCCCCCTCTGGAGATACCTATAACAGTTGAGATTGAACCCCAATCTGAACCACAACCCCAATCTGAACCACAACCACAATCAGAACCAACCCCTCTAACATCTCTTGATTACCATCAGAAATTTATAGAGCATAATAACTGTGATCAAATCCTTGACAAGCTCTTCTTGGTGATCTGCTATGATTATCAAAAAAAAGCTGCCAAAAGTGTTGCCTATACCCTAGAGGGAGATTTGATGAATGAGCTAAACATCCAAGATCGACCTAACTTTTATGAGGAGGAGAGTATCCAAGAGCCTTATCGTGCCAAATTAGCAGACTATCGAGGCTCAGGCTATGACCGTGGACATCTTGCCCCTGATGCTGCCTTTGATTGGAGTCAAGAGAGCCTAGAGGCAACCTACTCATTGGCAAATATTATCCCTCAAGCACCTATTGTTAACCAACAGATGTGGGTGGATGTTGAAGGGTATGCACGTGAAAAAGCCATTGAGTTGGGGAGTTTAGAGGTGGTTAACCTCATTGACTATAACCATAGCAGTATCACTATTGGAGAGGGGAATGTAACTGTCTCAACAGGCTATTATAAAATTCTCTATAATCAAGAGAAGGGGTATGAAGAGTGCTTCTACTATGCCAATGATCTCAATGCAAGTAGTAGTGGGGATAGTCCTCTAATGCACATGGTTTCTTGCCGTTCTATTTGAGTATCATAACCATTTTACTTTTTTAGTAACTCATCGAGATCATATCAATATCGTGCCAACTCATTGTTTTTTTGTTTGTTTGACGATGGGAGAGAATATGGTCAATATAACGAGCAAAGAGATCGGTTTCAATATTGACTTTGGTTCCTACTTTGTACTCTCTCATTAGGGTCTCTTTGAGGGTATGTGGGATAATAGTAAGTCTAAAGCCCTGCTCATAAACATCATTAACCGTCAATGAGATTCCATCAATGGTGATAGAGCCTTTTGGGATGATATAGGTGATATATTTTGAATCTACTTTAATAAAAAAATCAACCCCATTCTCTAGTTGGTTTATCGCCTCTATCTCCCCCACACAATCGACATGACCTTGAACAATATGCCCCTCAAAACGATCACTCAGTTGCATGGCAGGTTCGATATGTACTCTGCCACTAAGTTTGGATTCATCAATAATAGAGCGGGTCTCATCTGCTAATTCAAGATCAAAACCATCACTATTGACTCTGATTACCGTCAAACAGACCCCATTAATCGCAATAGAGTCTCCTAGCTTGGCTTGGTGGTTGGATTGGATGGTTAATATATTGTTGGTGTAACTTTTGACAGTGGCAATTTCACGTATAAGTCCTGTAAACATAATACCTCAATTTAGTTTGATATAATTCCAGTAATTATAGCAAAAGAAAATATATTTCTGTAGGGTACCTAGAGGGTATTTGCAGATAAGAAGGTAGCGTATGAACTATGACATTATCGTAATTGGAGGAGGACATGCAGGGATCGAAGCATCCTTGGCTCCTGCGCGTATGGGGCTTAGAACCCTACTTATCACTATTTTGGTTGAGCAGATTGGGGCATCATCATGCAATCCTGCCATAGGAGGACTTGCCAAGGGGCATCTGGTCAAAGAGGTTGATGCTATCGGAGGTGAGATGGGATTGGCAACCGATGCTACAGGGATTCAATTTCGTATTCTCAACAACTCCAAAGGTCCTGCGGTTCGAGGAAGCAGAGCACAGATCGATATGGATCGCTACCGTATCTATATGAGAGATGTTCTTCTCAATACCCCCAATCTTGATATCAAACAGGAGATCGCTACAGGGCTGATTATTAGAGAGGGTGAAGTTCAAGGGGTCGAGACACAGTTGGGCAACTGCTATCATGCCTCTAAGGTGATTATCACCGCAGGTACATTTCTCAATGGCTTAATCCATATTGGAGAGAAGCAACAACAAGCAGGACGACAAGGAGAGTTTGCCTCTATTGAGTTGGGTGAATATCTACGAGAGATTGGGTTGGAGATTGGACGATTCAAGACAGGAACATGTGCAAGAATTGAAGGCAAGAGTATCGATCTAAGTGTCATGGAGCCACAAGGGGGAGAGGAGAAGGCGATCCCTTTCTCTTTTCGTACAGATCGATCTACTTTTAACCCTACGCAACTCCCCTGTCATGTCACCTATACCAATGAGACTACCCATGAGATTATTGAGCGTAACTTCTACCGAGCACCACTCTTTTCTGGTCAGATCGAAGGGATGGGACCACGCTACTGTCCTAGTATTGAAGATAAGATCAACCGTTTTCGAGATCGACCACGTCATCAGATCTTTGTTGAGCCTCAAACCATTGAAGCCAATGAGTACTATATTAATGGAATGAGTACCTCCCTGCCTACCGATGTGCAACTTGAGATGATTCGCTCTGTCAAGGGGATGGAGAGTGCCAAGATTGTGCGTTATGGTTATGCGATTGAGTATGATTATATTCAACCAACAGAACTCAAACATACCCTAGAGACCAAAAAGATCAAAGGGCTCTACTGTGCAGGGCAGATCAATGGAACCACAGGGTATGAAGAGGCAGCAGCTCAAGGCTTGATGGCAGGGATCAATGCCGCGTTGGCAATTCAAAAGAGAGAGCCTTTTGTTTTGGGAAGAGATGAGGCATATATTGGGGTATTGATAGATGATCTTGTGACCAAAGGAACCAAAGAGCCTTATCGAATGTTTACCTCTCGTAGTGAATATCGACTGCTTCTTCGTGAGGATAATGCCGATATTCGTCTCTACCGATATGGTCAAGCTTATGGTCTGCTTGATGAGGCATATCTTGCCAAAGTAACCCAAAAGGAGCAGGCAATTCAAGAGGCAACAACCTATCTCAAATCCAACTATGTCACCCCCAATAAAGCATTTGTATCACTACTTCTCTCTTTGGGTGAAGAGAAGATCAATGACAAAGTACGCCTCATAGATCTACTAGCACGCTCCTCCATGACCCAAGAGAAGATGCTCAAGATTATTCCAGAGTTTACAAAATATAATGATGAGGTCTTGGAGCAGATTCTTATTGAGGCTAAATATAGTCGCTATATCGAAAAGCAACAGATACAGGTCAACAAGATGAAAGAGATGCTTCGTGTCAAAATTCCTGAGGGGTTTGATTTTGCCAAAGTGTCGGGATTGAGTAATGAAATTGTAGAGAAACTAACCAAAATCAACCCCCCAACCCTCTTCAATGCCTCCGAGATCTCAGGGGTGACCCCTGCATCGTTAGAGATTTTGCATATCTATATCAAAATGGCACAAAAGGCAAAATAGTCAAAAGTGCCAAAGGGGGATCTCTTAGTGTGGTTTTTTGTAATGCTATTTGATTATATATGTTATAATACTTTACAATAAAAATTATAAACAACTTAACAAAGAGACTCAATTTTATTATGTTGTTTTATTAGGAGAATTAGGATGAAAAAACTCTTTTTGCTCACTTCAATAACCTCTCTATTGCTTTGTGAGAATATGATGGTTAAGATTAATAGTGATATAGCTACTGTGACTACCAAGGACTCAGGTCACGAAGTTGTCATTAAGAGGATTCAAGATACCAATAATAAGCTAACTGATGACTATACCAAAACTTCACGAGCTTGTCCCCCTTTTTGTATACAACCAATGGAGGTAGCCAAAGGGGTAAATAATTTTGAAGAGTTAGAGGTTCTTGAGTTTATGAAGAATCAACTCAAAAAACAGAAGGGGGTTATCATAGATGCTCGTTTAAAGCGTTGGTTTGAATTGGAGACAATTCCTGGTGCTATTAATATCCCTTTTCCTGTAGTACAAAATGCCAAGAGATCAAAAATAGAGAGGATATTTAAGCTTTTAGGGATGAGAGTTCAAGCTGATGGCTCTTGGGATTTCAGCGAAGCAAAAGAGATGATAATTTTTGATAATGGGGTTTGGTGTGAACAAGCGAAACATTTTATTGAAGGAGTATTGAAGTTTAACTATCCCAAAGAGAAGCTCCATTACTACCGTAGTGGTTTTCAAGGATGGAAACTTTTGGGCTTAACTACTGTTGTTCATAAAGAGATTAAAAAGTAAAATAGATAAAAGCTATTATTGGTATAATCACTTTCATCTCTTTATATTAGGATAGACAATGCGACAAACCCCCTACCCCATCACCCTACTACAACTAAAGACAACAGCTAACTACCAAGAGAACTTAGAGCGACTACTCCATCATATCAAAGCCTCCTCTAGCAAACTTATTGTTGCTCCTGAGGTCTGCTTGACAGGATTTGATTATGAAAACTTTGAGAAGGCTGCTGCTTTTTTTGAGGTAGCCATTGAGGCGATATCGGCTATTGTAGATCAACAGATAGTGGTACTCACCCTTATTAAAAAGGAGCATGGAAATTTTGTCAATCAAGCAGTTGTCATTCACCAACAAAAGATTGTCTATCAACAAAACAAATACAAACTCTTTACAGTAGGAGAGGAGACAAAACAGTTCACCCCAGGAGAGCAAAATGCCATTGTACCATTTGAGATTGAGGGGGTTAAGTATGCTCTATTGATCTGTTTTGAACTTAGATTCAAAGAGCTATGGAGACAACTTGAAGGGGTCGATATACTCTTGGCTCCCTCACTTTGGGGAAAACCTCGCAAACAGCACCTAGAGGTACTCTCTCAAGCACTTGCTATTATGAATCAGTGCTTTGTAGCTGTTGCCAACTCTGCCAATGAGGATATGGCAAAGAGTTCAGCAATCATCTCCCCTTGGGGCGATGTGGTCATGGATGATACCAAAGAGGTAATCCACCACACCATCGACCTCAAAGAGGTCAAAAAAATTCGTAGACTTGTCCCAATGAGATAAACCAGTAGTAGATTATCTAAAGATAAAATTTGCAGCCATACCCATAACGTCATCAATTATTGATCCATCTTTATCTTGATCAATAAGACTACTCAAGAAGTCTGTCATCTCCATAGAGGAGGAGCTCTCTTTCATATCACTTGAGGCAGAGGATCTTTTGCTTAATGCACCAATAACTAATGGTGCTAACATTGGTAACATATTTTTAATAATACTACTACTTACTCCTGTCTCTTGCTCTACATGTTTAGCAACCTCTCTGGAGTTCTCTTTTGAGCCTGTCAACTCTGCTAAGATATCATTCCCCATACTGTGAAGATCATCTTTTTGAAGCGCCTCTTCTGGTCTATCAAACATCTCAGCATAGTTGTTTGATTCAATCTTTTTGATTAATCTACCCGAATCTTTATCACTCTGAAGGTTACTTTTGGCACCTCCCATCAAGATAGGCGCCAATTTACCAATAATTGACTCTGCTGAGTTTACATCAATCCCTACTTGCTTTGCAATGGTTTTTATGATTGTGGGATTATTGATAATCATCTCTACTAATCCAGCCATTCTCTTATCCTTTTTGTTAAATTTGATCTATTATAGCCAAAATTGATTATAAATATGAACAGCAGTAGTCACTAAGCTTTTTGACTTTGAGTTGAAACTTAGCATTGGCAGGAACATTAAAATGCTCTCCACCCCTGATGGTAATCCATCTATCACTATCCGGAAGCTTTACCTCCATCTCTCCTGAGGTAATCTCCATCAACTCTGCCTCATTTGTACCAAACTCATACTCACCCACACGCATAAATCCCAATGTTTTACGACTTCCATCTGCAAAATAGAGGGTTCTACTTGTCACATCTCCATCAAAGTAACTATTACCTGCTATCTCAACACTTACATTTTCAAATCTCATTCTCTGCCTTTATTGTTAATTTCGCTCAATTATAACATTCTGCCTCTACAAAATATTTAAATCCAAAAACAACTCGATAGATTTTACAAATAAGTGTTATAATAGAGCCATTATGACCCATATAAAAAAGATAGTTATCTATATTTTACTCCTCTTACCACTTCTTATCTCGGCTCAAGAGATTGATATTTCACAAGAGATCAACCACTCCATTCTCACTCAAGCCTCTCTCTATTTTGATAGAGAAAACAGTCTAACCATAGAGGAGATCATCGCTCAAGACTCTTTTGAACCCTCCCAAAGATCTTATATCAATACAGGCGTAGAGGATGTGACAATATGGGTCAAACTCAACTTGACAAATAGTAGCCAAAAGCCCATCAAAAAGCTACTAGTTCTAACCTCCCCCATACTTGAGGAGATTGCACTTTTTGATCCAGACAATCTCTCGACTCCTCAACTCAAAGGCGTAGCACATCTAACCAAAGAGCATCATACAATCTTTCCTTACTATACAATTATGCTCAATGCCAAACAACACAAAACCTACTATATCCGTCTCAAAAACCGCTGGACACCCTTGGCATTTGGAATCAAAATCAAAGAGGAGCAAAGCTATTTTGAAGAGGACAAAAAGGAGCAGATCATCAAAGCGATGTTGCTTGCGATGATTCTAATCATGACACTCTACACACTTATGCTTGGTATCTATACCTATGATCAAGGCTATTTCTATTATGCCTTTTATCTCTTGACACTGCTCTATCAACAGTCAACCTACCTAGGATTAGCACAACTCTATTTACCCCTCTACTATAGTGTCAATATTGAAATTAAGCTACCCGTAACAGAGGTCTCGCTGGTCATCATCTCTGCCTCTCTCTTTGCAAGCTCTTTTTTGAAAACCCATACTATCCCGATACTTCATTATATCTATCGGGGGTTTATTCTTGTTGCTATCTTACAGATCCTCATTCTTAATATCCCTACTCTCTATAACTTAGGAATTGTCTTGGTGACAAGTACTCTGTTGATTATCTTTAATCTTGTGGCATCTATTGTCTCCTACTTAAACGGTAACCGTCAAGCACGACTCTTTATTGTAGGATTTGGGGTTGTCTTTTTTGCTTATGCCATGATTATTGCGGATGCTTTGGGGTTAAGCTCCTTTATTCAACACTTCCCTAATACTTTGATTTGGGGGACTGTTTTTGAGGCATTGATTCTCTCTTTGGCATTTACCGATCGCTATGCCATTCTTGCCAAAGCCAAAGAGGAGGTCGATCAACGTATTCTTCAAGAGGCACAGAGTCGAGAGGAGCTTATCAAGCAGGAGGTAATCAAAAAGACTTCACAACTCAATCACGCCCTCAAAGCCAAAGAGTTACTCCTCAAAGAGGTACACCATAGGGTCAAAAACAACCTACAAATCATCCTCTCTATGGTACGCCTACAGGGTGATCGTAACCAAAATAGAGAGCTATTTGTTAATCTTGAAAACAGAATCAATGCTATCTCTAAAACCTATAATCTACTTCTCCCTGAGGACAATTTAGATGCTATTGATATGGAGGAGTATATCGACTCACTCATGCTTGATATTCATGAGACAATGTGTTATGCCAACTGCAACATTCAAATAGAGACAGATATTCAAGCAACCCTACCTCTACGTGAGTCGGTATATATAGGATTAATTATCAATGAGCTTGTCACCAATGCCTATAAGTATGCCTTTTGTAATCAAGAGCATGGCACTATTACTATTGCTCTTCGGCAAATCAATCAACACTACACACTAATTATCAAAGATACAGGAGAGGGGTTTGTCTACAACAAAGAGAATGACTCATTAGGACTCAAGCTTATTCACACCCTTATCCATGAACAGCTAAGAGGAACAATTGAGATGAGTACCCAAGGATCAACATGCTATACCATAAAGTTCAAAATTTAAAACTGAAATATACCTCTGTATACGCTCAGATCAAAGGGGCTTCTATAAACACTCTATGAATTTTACCCCATCCTTTGAACCAATAAGCAAAAAGCTTCTAAGCTTGGGAATACTTTTGACCTTATCGAGCTTCATATACTCCTCTATCTGCTCTAAGCCTCTCTGTTTGATTGTCTCATAATTATCGCCACTCTTCATCCATTTAAGCTCAAACAGATAGTTGTTGGGTACCTTTTCATCTCTTCCAATGAGTAAAATATCAGGGTATCGGTTATCTAGTTCTGGTTGTGAGTCGATAAAGTAGAACTCTGCAAAACTTAGAAGGGAAAGGGTAATAACCTGAAAATGCTTCTCTCTAAAGCCATAATGGTCACGGTTTGAGAGGGTTTTGATTACCTCGTTTAGTTGGGTTTTAAATGGCTCTTCATCGCCTAAAAGTAGTTTGGTAACGATATCACTAAACGACTCTTTTGGTTTGAAATTGTTTCTACGTTGTATCTCTACAGCAAAATAGTTAAAGTAGAGTATCTTAATGACATAGTTGGGTATCTTAAAATGATAGAGTCCACCTGTTATCTCCTCTTTGATAGTGATAAACCCCATAGCGTAGAGCAGTGTAATAAAATCATCTTTAGTAAACTCTTGGTTAAGGTCATATCTATCTTTGATAACTCCTGTTACTCTATTGTTCTCTATAAGCTCCTCTAAAATCTGATAGTTTCTATTGCTATCACCAATATTAAAGAGCTTCATAATCGCTTTGTAGTCACTGGCGACATT
>CAZEUB010000060.1:0-1889 GCA_964515605.1 uncultured Sulfurovum sp.
TGATTTGATTAATGTAAAAAGATTAAATCCTCTTGTTAGAATGAATGCTCAAAAGGATTTTATCTATGTTTGAATCAAAAAATATGCTTTATATTTTGACTATGTTAGAGGCTATCGAAAAAGTATTTATCTACTCTAGTGATTTTGTAGATGAAGAGGAGTTTTATGATGCCAATAGACAGCTTAATTTTAATGCAACTGTTAATCTTTTGATTGCTATTGGTGAAGAGAATAAAAAAATTGATAAAGATTTGAAAACCTCGACAACTGTTAATTGGAAAAATATATCTGCTATGAGAGATAAACTATCTCATGATTATAGAGGTGTTGATGAGAGTATCGTGTGGAATATTATTCAAGAATATCTACCTAAATTAAAGGAGGCACTTATTGAAATAATACCACAAGTGGATAATTATCAAAATTATTTAGATGAGGCTTTAATGAGTGATTATTATAAAGATTTACTCTATTTAAAAGAGAGATTTTTATAAAACCAACAAAAATAATCCCTACCTTAGATTGGAGACAAGGCAATGCCATTGTCTCTACAATATCATTCCAATTTCAACATCGTAGAGTGGTTGCACCTTGACAAAATCAGGAGAGATTAGAGTTTTGAGTAAAGAGGAGTGGGAGGAGGCTCTAAAAGAGAGTGAATAGTTTTGATATACTATTAACAAGAAAAAAGTAAAAGGTAGATTTATGCAAAGATTAGTAGTAGATGTAGATGAGAGGTATATGAGTCTTGTTATAGAATCTCAAAGAGAATATCGTTAAAAATATCTCGATACAGACAAATCATATTAAACAGACACCTAAAAATATTGCTCAATTAAATAGATTTCATCAATTGATTGCAAAATCAGATAATCAGATACCTTTGACAATTTCTCAAGAGATTTCAAGATTGGTTGAAAACATTAATAAGGAGACAAAATGACCATAGTAATACATGGTTTTGGAAGTGCAGGAAAAGGTGGCAAAGCGATGCTTTTTCGAGAACATTTTAAGAGTTTGGGTAAGCCCTGTATTGCCCCTTCGCTCTCTTATGTACCAGAGTTGGCAATGGATACGCTAGAACAGTTGGTTGAGTCCTATGATAATGTGACACTTGTTGGTTCATCGTTGGGTGGGTACTATGCCATCTATTTGGCAGAGAAGTATGGGCTAAAAGCTGTCTTGATAAACCCTGCTGTATATTCAGAAAAAACGCTTAAAAAACGTATGCTAGAGGCAAATAGTATGGCAACAAATTATTATGATGGTAGTCAATTTACATGGCGTACCAATCATGTGGAGATGTTAAAAAAATATAGGATCGATAAGCTTAAAAATGGAGAGTATCTGTTGCTCTTACAAACAGGTGATAATGTGCTGGACTATAGAGATGCTGTTGCTAAATTACCCAATGCACAAATAGTTATAGAGGAGGGTGGCACACACCCTTTTGAGGGGATAGAGCGACATTTTGAGAGAATAGTGGCGTTTTTTGAGGAGAGAGAGTGGTAGGAGCAATAGCAGGTGAAATTATAGGTTCATACTATGAGTTTCATAGAATAAAAACAAAAGAGTTTGAGTTGTTTCACCTATAGCGTGGGCGTTTGATACAGAAGAGAGAGTCTTGGAAGAGGCAAGAAAATCAGCAGAAATTACGCATAATCACCCAGAGGGAATAAAAGGGGCTGAGGCTACAGCATTGGCTATCTTCATGGCAAGGAAATGGGCTACTAAAGAGGAGATACGAGAGCGAATATCGACACAGTTTGCGTTAAGCAGTATATTGGGGAGTGTTAAAAATTTCGTGTCAATCGGATAAAATACAATTACAAAGGATTGACAATGAAAGAAGAGATAGAATTTGATTTTGATGAGATACTAGCAGAGTT
>CAZEUB010000061.1:0-24144 GCA_964515605.1 uncultured Sulfurovum sp.
AGTAGATGAAGAGGTAGCCAAGCACTTTTTGGAATATCCCAAAGCAATAGATCATAAAGAAGCCAACAAATATATGCTAGATCTCCCCTCTATCAACCACCACCAACTACTCCATGCAGGTCTTAAAAAAGAGCATATAGAGGACTCTAATATCTGCACTGCGTGTGAAGTAGATCACTACTTCTCCTATAGAGAAGAGCAGGGGTGTAGCGGACGATTTATGAGTATGATAGGGCTTGTTAATTGATTAAGGGTGACGCTTTGCTAGAGAGTTGATAAAAGGGGTAGTATAATGCCCCTAAAAATCAAGACGAAGTAGCTGTAGAGATTTTTGCATTTCGTTTCGATTAAGAGTTAAATCTTCAATCTATCTATTGACATCCAACACACTCTTGAGAACGATCCTCAATATCGTTGTTTACCTCAGGAGATTGACTACGTAGATAGTAGGTTGATTTCAACCCATACTTCCATGCGTTCATATAGATCTCATTGAGATAGCGTCCACTTGCCTTATCTAGTGAGAGGAAGATATTGAGAGATTGCCCTTGATCGATCCACTTTTGACGAATGGCACCCGCTTTGATTAGAACATTTTGATCAAGATCATAACTTGGTGTATAGTACTCCCATGTATCGGGTGAGAGGTTAGGGACAACCACAGGGATTAATCCTGAGAGATTCTCCTCAAACCATTTACGCTTATAGACAGGCTCAATCGCCTGAGTAGTTCCTGTCAAAATAGAGATTGATGAGGTGGGAGCAACTGCCATAAGATAACCATTTCTCATTCCGTCTCGTTTGACCTTCTCTTTGAGTGCCATCCAATCATGCGTATACCCAAAGAGTCCCCCTCTGTTAACCAGTTTACACGCCTCTTTATTGGCTTTGTCAATTGGGAATACCCCTTTGCTCCACTCAGAGCCTTCATAGTTAGGATAGACTCCCTTCTCTACTGCCAAATCACTAGAGGATTTAATCGCATAATAAGAGATTGACTCCATCACCTCATCAATCTTCTCAAAGTGTTCATCGCTTCCCCATGCAATTTTGGACTCTGCTAACATCTGAGCTTCACCCATGACACCAAGACCAATTGCTCGTGACTTCTCATTTGTCTCTTTGACTTTGGCTAAGGGGTAAAAGTTTAGATCAATAACATTATCAAGCATTCTAATAGCAATAGGTACTACCCTCTCGATCTCCTCTTTTGTATTGATCTTTGAGAGATTAACAGAGGCGAGATTACATACTGCAGTATCGCCATTTGTCAACTCCTTATCAACCATCCAGATCTCTTTTTTGTTGAGGGTGTCAAGTGCGGTAACTTTTTTGGCAGGTTTATGCATACCATTATCGACAGTTAACATCTCATCCTCTTCATAGACCTCAACTGAGCCATCAACAAATGTCAACTTGATTCTATAGTGATTGGGTGAGGTATTTTGAAAAATCTCCGTACAGAGATTTGAGGAGTGAATGACACCCACATGTTTATTTGGATTTGATCTATTTGCGGTATCCTTAAAGGTCAAAAAGGGATTGCCTGTCTCAAAATAGGAGCGTAGTATCTCTTTCCATAACCCCTTTGCCGAGATTGTCTCTCGTGTAATCTGTTGATTGCCTGACTCAAGTGCCAAGTAGCGTTCTTCAAACTCCTCTCCATAAAGATTGGTAAGCTCTCTTACCTCATAAGGATCAAAAAGCGTCCAAGTCTCATCAGCCTCCACACGCTTCATAAAGAGATCATTGAGCCACAAGGCAGGAAAGAGATCATGTGCACGTCGTCGCTCCTCTCCTGAGTTCTTTTTGAGATCAAGAAAATCACGCACATCAATATGCCAAGGCTCAATATAGACAGCGATAGCCCCTTTTCTGGTTCCTAACTGATCTACTGCAATAGCAACATCATTGGCGATCTTGAGAAAGGGGACAATTCCCCCTGCGGCATGTTTATGTCCATCAATATAGGATCCCATTCCTCGCACTTGGGACCAGTCCCAACCAATCCCACCACCAAATTTACTCAAGAGTGCCATCTCTTTAAAGGTATCAAAAATCCCTTCAATATTATCAGGAGTTGAACCGATATAACAGGAGGAGAGCTGATGCCTTGGTGTTCTGGCATTAGAGAGTGTGGGGGTTGCGGCCATCACCTCAAACTTACTTAAAATGTCATAGAATTTTTTTGCCCATGATTGACAATCAAGCTCATTTTGAGCCAAGAACATCGCAACCCCCATAAAGAGTTGCTGTGGAAGTTCAATAGGTTGTGCATCTTTATCTTTTAATAGATAACGATCATAGAGTGTTCTAATCCCAAGATAGGTAAACTGTAGATCTCTCTCAGGCTTTATATAATCATTGAGATCATCAAGATCATACTTCTCTTTTAGTCCCAAAAGAATACGTCCTTCTCTCTCTCCATGCTCAAAATATTTACTCAAATGAGCATAGGGGGTGCCTTTTTTCCCGCCAATATTACGTCCAACCTTATGATAGAGATCATACAAAAAGAGCCGAGCAGCAACAAATGTCCAATTAGGTCGATCAATATCAATCTTATCAACTGCTGTTTTGATTAAGGTTTGTTGTATATCTGCACTGCTTATCATATCACGAAACTGTAGGTTGGCATCAACCTCTAATTCACTCTGACTAACCCCCTTTAACCCGGCAACAGAGGCAGAGGTGTATTTTTGAATCTTTGTAATATCCAGTGTTTCAACTCTACCATTTCGCTTGACAACTCTTATCATTTAGACCCCTTGATTTAGTATAATTTATTCTTTTTATTTTACAAAAAAAGCACTTTATATTGTGTTAATGTCAATCTATTTAAAAACGTGCTTTTTTACATTTTTTTGTTTTAAAATCTCAATATCTTATTTGAATACCCTTGCAAAAATCTTATCCACATTTTTGGTATAGTAATCAAAATTGAAACACTCACGAATCTGCTCTTCGCTCAAAGAGGTACGCAACTCCTCATCAGAGAGTAGATATTGTAAATAGAGAGACTCTCCCTTCTCATTGGTAGAGGCTTTTCCTTGTTGGATCTCTTGCCAAACCTTCATCGCATTTCGCTGAACAATACGATAAGCATCCTCACGGCTAACACCTGCAAGAGGCAACTCTAACAAGACACGTTGAGAGAATACCAACCCTCCTGTAAGGTTAAGGTTTTTCATCATATTTTCAGGCATAACCGTTAGATTGGCAATGACATTGTTCATACGATGCAACATAAAATCTGCTGTAATAAAGGCATCAGGCAACCAGAAACGCTCTGTAGAGGAGTGGCTAATATCCCTCTCATGCCAAAGTGCTACATTCTCCATTGCAGGTGTGGCATAGGCACGAATCATTCGTGCCAATCCTGTGATGTTCTCTGTCAAAATAGGATTTCGCTTATGTGGCATGGCAGATGAGCCTTTTTGACCTTTGGCAAAATACTCCTCTGCCTCATAGACCTCTGTACGTTGTAGATGTCGTATCTGAACAGCAAACTTCTCAATCGAAGAGGCCATAAGTGCCAAAGCAGTCGCCAATCGTGCATAGCGATCTCGATGGACTACTTGGTTAGAGCATGGCTCAGGCTTCAATCCCAACTCCTCCATTGCATACTCCTCAAGCTCCAAAGGTGCATGGGCAAAATTACCCATTGCTCCTGAGATTTGACCCACGGCAATCACCTCCATAGTCTCATTGAGGTTTTTGAGGTGTCGCGCCATCTCGTCATACCAAACTGCCAATGTCAAACCAAAAGTGATAGGCTCACCATGAATACCATGAGAGCGACCGACCATTAATGTATACTTATGCTCTTTGGCTCTCTTTTCGATTGATGCCATCAACATCTTGACATCTTCTATAATAATCTCCAAAGAGGCTTTCATCTGAAGTGCCACACCTGTATCAACGGCATCTGAACTTGTCATGCCATAGTGAAACCATCGAGACTCCTCTCCTAAGCTCTCACTAACAGAGGTATTAAATGCGATAAGATCGTGTTTGGTGACGGCTTCTATCTCTTCAATTCTCTCTACTGAGAAAGTTGCGTTCTCTACAATCTTCTTACAATCCTCATCAGGGATCAAGCCCAATCGATTCCATGCTTTGACTGCTGCTTTCTCAACCTCTAACCATGCAGCGTAACGTGCATGTTGTGTCCATTTCTCTTCCATCTCTGGTCGTGCGTATCGTTCTACCATATTTATTCCTTGGGGTAATAGTTAGAATCATCAATTCGATCTAGTCGAACAAGAAGTTATCATGATTTTTTATGATAGAATTTTATCCAATTAGAGTAAAAAAGAGGTGAAAAATGCCATTTGTCAAACGACCTTTTCAGATAGAAAAACCGATCAAAGCATTTCTATTTGCCATGCGTCAATTTAATTTTAAACAGGGTGAAGCACAACGTCTTATTAGCAAGGGTCGTATTCTTGTCGATGGTCAATCAATCTATGACACCGCCGCTGTGATAGAGGGAGAGATTGAGGTGGTCTACTTTGAACCCAAAAGCCGAGGTATCAAACCACTCTTTGTGGATAAGAATTTTTTGGTTTTTGATAAACCATCAGGAGTCTTGGTTCATCCCAATACCATGTCAACAGAGTACTCTATGCTTGATGAGATACGAAGTCACTCAGGATCTCATGCCAATGCTACTCACCGTATCGATATGGAGACCTCAGGACTGCTTCTTGCATCACGACACAAGGCAAGTGAGAGGGTTCTTAAATCCCTTTTTGAGCACAAAGAGATTATCAAGCGTTATCTCGCATGGGTAGAGGGAGAGATTCAAGCCCCTTTTGAAGTAGAAGAGCCTATTATCATACGAGAAGACTACACACACAACAAGCACAAAGTAGCCATTGACCCCCAAGGGAGATATGCCAAAACCTACTTCAGACCACTCCTTTATGATCCCATACTTGACACCACACTAGTAGAGTGTCGCCCTATTACAGGACGCACACATCAGATACGCATCCATTTGTTTCACGTGAAACATCCCATCTTGGGAGACCCTATCTATGGAACATCCTTTGAGTCGAGTGATGCCTATCTCAATGGCACACTAACCCCACAAGATCGCTATCATGCCACGGGAGCCACTCGGCTTATGCTCCATGCCTATCGGTTGACATTTACCTATGGATCACGCTATGAGATTCTCTCTGCTGTTGACTTCAAAGAGGCACAAAGGGAGATCTGCCCCAAAGATCAGAGGCTTTTTTTTCAATAATCCAAAGGGGATCTACCCCCTTTCCCTTTTTAATCTTTGAGTGCTTTATAGACCCCAACGGCTGAGACTACCACAACCACCACAATAAATCCAACCATTATCCAATCCAAAATTGTCATCTCAAGACTCCTTTAATTCATTATCTCTTAACTGCCCACAGGCAGCGGATATATCCAATCCCTTGGACTCTCTAATAGTACAGTGTAAACCATGCTTGGTCAAGTAGGATTGAAATGCCTTCATATCTTGCTCATCAGGTCGCTTATAGGTTGTCCCTTCATAGGGGTTAAAGTAGATCAAATTGACCTTGGATTTGATTCCATTCAACAAGGAGAGGAGCTTTTTGGCAGCACCCAAATCATCATTGACCCCCTTAATGACAAGATACTCAAACATTACCCTTTTACGGTCATTGACTGGGAAGGCTTTGAGGGCATCAATAATTGACTGAATATTATAGGCTTTGTTAATTGGCATCAACTGCTCTCGAAGCTCATCGTCAACCGCATGTAAAGAGATTGCCAAATTGACACCAAGGTCAAGCTTACCTAGTTTGACAATTTTACTACTCAATCCAGAGGTAGAGATGGTCTGTCGATGGGGAGCAATTGCCATTCCATCAGGATCGGCAAATACTCGAGAGGATTGTGCCACAGCATCGAGATTATCTAGTGGTTCCCCCATCCCCATATAGACGATATTGAGTCGTCGATTGGCGTCAATCTTGTTGTCTTGTTTGATCAATCGGATCTGCTCAACAATCTCACCTGCACTTAGATCAGCGACAAAACCACTCTTGGCTGTCAAGCAAAAAGAGCAACCTACCTTGCAACCAACTTGACAGGAGATGCAGACCGTATATCGCTCTTGATGTTTGATCGATCCATCTTCATGATATTGCTTCTTTTTCATCAAGAGCAGTACCGCCTCTACGGTATTACCGTCATGAAGTTCAAAGAGATACTTAATGCTTCCATCCCTGCTCTGCTCTTTGCGAACAATCTTAAGTGGGGTTATGTTGTAGCGTTCTTCTAGTTCATCTCTTAGCGATTGTGGTAGATTCTTCATCTCATCAAATTCATTTACATAGTGATGATACAACCATGAATAGATCTGCTTGGCTCTAAAAGCAGGTTTGATCTGTTGAGACAACTCCTCTCGTGTAAACCCTTGAATATCAGGTTTTAAATTTCTATTTTTCTTCATCTTCTCTCACTTTATGCTCCATATATTGGGTTAGACGCAACATCGCTTCTCTATGGTTTTTGAGAAACATCTGATGGGCATCTTCGTCACATCGATTGGTCACCACAAAGAGACCACCCGCTGGAATATTAAACTCTTTGGCAACCTTGAGTACTGCATAGAACTCCATATTCTCCAATCCTATACCACGCTCAATATAGTATTTGGCAAGTGACTCATCTGTGGTAATATAGTTTGATGAGTTTACAATTGTTTCACGTGAAACATCCTCAGCCGTTGAGACCAAGTTGTCAATGGGGGTATAGGCATGGGCGTTAAAAAAACCATTCTCAATGTTTGTAGCCGTTTTGGACTCAACAATATCAAAGATCTCATGCTCTCCATAGGTACCTGCACTCCCCACAAAGAGCAAAAATTTAGGTTGCTCTCTTAGTAACTCTTTGGTAAGGTTGATACTCATCTCAATCAATCCTATGCCCATTGACTTGGCAAAAGGAAATTGCTCTTTCTCTCCAGCACAGATAATCATCCTCTATATCCTCACTGGAATGTTGTTGCTACGCAGATAGTATTTAAGATCCATAATATCTATCTCCTTGAAATGGAAAATTGAAGCAGCCAGTGCAGCATCTGCATCTCCCAAGGTAAATGCCTCTTTGATATGCTCCATTGTCCCTGCTCCCCCACTTGCAATAATGGGAATATTGACCACCTTGGCAATTCGTGAATTTAGATCATTGGCAAAACCTGCTTTGGTACCATCAGCATCCATAGAGGTGATAAGCAACTCTCCCGCACCACGATCATACGCCTCTTTTGCCCACTCAATAGCATCAATCCCTGTATCGTTGCGTCCCCCATGCGTAAAGATATGCCATCTCTCTTCATCAACTCTCTTGGCATCAATGGCAACCACAATACACTGCGAACCAAATCGTTTGGCTCCCTCATTGATAAACTCAGGACGCTTAATCGCTGCAGAGTTGATACTGACCTTGTCACACCCTACATTGAGCAGATTATAGATATCTGAAAGTTGACGGATACCTCCTCCTACTGTCAAAGGAATAAAGACCTCCTTGGCAACTTCACGCACCACATCAACAATCGTATCACGCCCCTCATGTGAAGCACCAATATCCAAAAAGGTAATCTCATCTGCCCCCTCTTGGTTATAGCGTTTGGCAACCTCTACAGGATCACCTGCATCTCTAAGACCGACAAAGTTTACCCCTTTGACGACTCGACCACTATCCACATCCAAACAGGGGATAATCCGTTTTGCAAAATATTCCATTATTTTCCTCAACTATTTATTATTCGCTATTAACTATTCGTTAAATATGGTAAAATTATATCCAAATTGTTAATATAGCTTAGCATGGTTATATCTAAACGAAATCTTAAGTAAGAATTGTGTAAAATGAACGAAATTAAAAATTTATCTGAATTTGCGACCAAACGTTTTGGTCAAAACTTTTTAAAAAATGACGCGATTATCAAACGAATCATCCAATCGATTCCCAATGATACCCTCAAGGTAGCAGAGATTGGGCCTGGCTTAGGTGATTTAACCAAAGAGCTTATTGTAGCTCGAAATGTCACAGCATTTGAGGTTGATAAAAGATTATGTGAGCATCTTCAAAATAGCTTCAGTGACCCCATCCGTCAAGGGGCATTGGAGTTAGAGTGTGGAGATGTGCTTGAGCGTTGGAAAGAGGGATCGCTATTAGATGAGAAATATCATCTAGTAGCCAACCTGCCTTATTATATTGCCACCAATATTATCTTGAAAGCATTAAAAGATGAGCAGTGCCAATCTATCTTGGTAATGGTTCAAAAAGAGGTTGCAGAAAAGTTCTCTGCAACCTCAGGGGAAAAAGCTTTTTCTGGACTCTCTGTACTCACACAGACGGTTGGGTATGGAGAGTTACTCTTTGATGTGGAAGCAGAGAACTTTGTTCCTCCACCAAAAGTGACCTCCTCGATCCTTTTAATACGCAAAAGACGTAGTGAATCAAACCCAGCATTTGAGGAGTTTCTCAAAGTTGCCTTCAAGCAACCGCGAAAAAAACTCTCCAAAAACTTGGCAACAATCTACCCAAAAGATAAAATTGAGATGCTCTTTAATAGATTTGATATCAATCCCACCATTCGACCTCATGAGGCTGAGACATCTATGTATCATCACTTATATAATGAACTGAACAAGGATAATATAGATGGAAGAGAAAAAAGCAACACAACAACAAGAAAAAATACCAACAGAAAAAAGAGTCGGTAGAGATCGACCAGATCGACCAAGACGATCACGAAATCCACATCGTACCCCAAAAAGCGAAAACAAAACAGAAGAGACCAAAGAGAAGAGAGCCAATAGCAACGCCAAAGAGCCTCATCAAAAACGTCCAACCAATAAAAAGCCTTTACAGAACAGAAGAACAAATTATAATAAAAATGGCGAAAAACGAAATAAAAATAGCATGGCAGCACTTGGTAGTGATATCAAAAAAGCCCTTGAGGAGAATCGAATTGCCAATGAAAAGCGTATGAGCCCATGGAGACAGATTGATATTGAGAATAAAAATAAAATTCGATTTACACCACTAGGAGGATTGGGTGAGATTGGAGGGAACATCGCGGTTCTTGAAGATGAAGAGAGTGCCATTATTATTGATGTGGGGATGAGCTTCCCTGATGAGAGCATGCACGGAGTTGATATCTTGGTACCTGATTTCTCTTATCTTCATGCCATTAAGAGCAAAATCAAAGGAATTGTCATTACCCATGCACATGAGGATCATATTGGTGCGGTTCCCTATCTATTCAAAGAGCTAAAATTCCCTATCTATGGAACACCCTTGGCTCTGGCGATGATTGAGAATAAATTTCAAGAGCATAAACTCAAAGAGGATGTGAAGTACTTCAACTATATCTCCAAACGAAAAATTTACGATATTGGCACTTTCAAAGTTGAGTGGATACATGTAACACACTCCATTATCGATGCCTGTGGATTGGCGATACAGACCAAAGCAGGGACACTCCTACATACAGCTGACTTCAAGATTGACCATACTCCTATCGATGGACTCACGACGGATCTTCAACGATTTGCTCACTATGGTAATCAAGGGGTTCTCTGTCTCTTCTCTGATAGTACCAACTCACATAACCCTGGATTTACCAAAAGTGAAGCGGTTGTTGGTAAAACATTTGATACCCTATTTGATCTTGCTAAGGGTCGTGTTATTATGTCTACCTTCTCCTCCAATACTCACCGTATCTACCAAGCGATGGAGCGAGGTGTGGCATCAGGACGAAAAATTTGTGTTATTGGACGCTCTATGGAGAGAAATATTGAGATTGCACGCAACCTTGGTTTTGTGGATATCTCAGACAAACACTTTATTGATGCCCATGAGGTCAACCGCTATGCCGATGCAGATGTACTTGTAGTCACCACTGGCTCTCAAGGAGAGGAGATGGCAGCACTCTCACGAATGGCAACCGATGAGCATCGCCATATCAAACTCAAACCTACCGATACCGTAATCATCTCTGCTCATGCCATTCCTGGTAATGAGGGATCGGTATCTAGCTTGATGAATAAGCTTGTCAAAGCAGGGGTGACGGTTCGTTACAAAGATTTTGATAATATTCATGTCTCAGGTCACGCTGCCCAAGAGGAGCAGAAGCTTATCCTAAGATTGGTGCAACCCAAGTTTTTCTTGCCTGTGCATGGAGAGTATAACCATATTGCCAAACATGCCAAAACTGCCATAAGCTGTGGAGTCAATGAGCGTAATATTCTGCTAATGAGTGATGGGGATCAAGTAGAGATCACCACCAAATACATCAAAAAAGTCAAAACTGTCAAGATAGGAAAAAGCTATATCGATAACCAAAACAACAAAGAGATCAAATCAGAGATTATCAAAGATAGACAAAAATTAGCAGAGGAGGGGGTGATTAATATCGCCCTACAGATCAATAAAACAACCAAAAAGGTTGTGGGCAAAGCCGTCATTAATACACATGGACTTGTCCCTAATAAGGAGCTTAAACGATTTAGTCACGAGATTGAAAATATTATTGAGACCCTTTTGCTCAATATCAAAGCAGAACAACTTAATAGTGCCAAAGCCATACAGGAGGAGTTAAGAACAGCCATTCGCAAACATATCATACGCACCAAACGGCGCTATCCTATTATTACCTTTGTGGTATTCTTAGTATAGGGTAGTACAAAAAGATACCTTCTCTTATGAGAGGGGCTCTCTATTAGATCTATCTTCTTTAAATAATATTTCTGAAGAAATATATAAAACAGAACAAAGCATTCTTTAAGTATTTCTTAATCCTATCCCTATATAATATAATATACCCTCAAATTTATAAGGAGTCAAAGATGATAGAAACCTTCTCTCAAATTATCCTCTACCTAATAATAGGTGGTGTTATTGGTATTGTAATTGGCTATATGCTTGGCAAAAATTCCTGTAGAGATAATCTCTCTTACCCCACCAAAGAGATCAAGACCTCTCAACCAACAAAAGAGTCCTCTTCTACCATACCCCCACAACCCATCGCTGTTCAACCTGTATTGCTTAGCCAAGCACGTGAAGGGGGAAAGGATAACCTACAGCTTATCAAAGGCATTGGTAAAGTAATAGAGAGAGTACTCAATGAAAAAGGGATCTATCACTTTGATCAAATTGCCAGTTGGACAGAGGCAGAAGTAGCATGGATTGACAATGCCATCTCTTTTCCAGGTAGAGCTAAGCGTGAAAGATGGATTGAACAGGCTAAACAACTCTCACAGGGACTAGAGACAGAGTTTTCAAAACGTGTTAAGGCAGGAAAAGTTAATAGCAAGTAACCCCTCTTAACTACTCACTCTTTCTGTTTAAGTAAGCCAACTTAAGCAGAAAAACTCTTCTCTATCAGCTAAAATTCATATAAAAAATATTATAATAAAATAATTTAACACAGGATTTAATATGTTTAATGAGAAGGCAGAAATTATATTTTTTATACTATTGGCAATACTTATTGGTATTATGATCGGTTATCTCCTCGCTAAAAGTTCAAAAAACCAAGAGGAGGAGATCGATTCTGATATGCATATTGATGCGACAACAGGTATCGTATCTGATGACTCTCTGTTTAAGAGAAGATGCTAAAGAGCTAATCTTTACAATACTCTTTTGGGTCTCTTACAGCAAGTATGGTATAATCATCTCCATATTAACACAAAGAAAAGATAATGAGACTCAACAAATATATCTCACATAACAGTAAATATTCACGACGTGATGCAGATAGATTAATCGAAGCTGGTGAGGTGACGGTCAACAGAAAAAAGATCGAAAATTTTGCTTATAATGTAGAAGAGGGTGATCATGTAGCGATCAAAGGTAAACCCATCAAGGTCAAAACTGAGCTGACCATGATTGTCTATAATAAGCCAAAAGGAACACTCGTTACCAAAAAAGATGACCGTGGACGTACCACCATCTACCACAAACTTCCAGGGAAATTTCGACACTTTATTCCTATTGGACGACTAGATTATGCCTCAGAGGGGCTACTAATTATGACCGACTCTCCTAAGGTTGCAGAGATTATGATGCGTTCAGGGCTTGAGAGAACCTATAATATCAAAATTGACAAACCCCTTACTGCTGAGATGGAGGAGGCGATGCGTCATGGACTCATACTCGATGATGCCCGAGCAGGTGGTCACGAAAAGAGCAAAATCTATGCCATGGAGTTTGCACCATTTATCCATTATGAACTCAGGGGTGTTAGCAACCACTTCACCAAACTTCGCGTAACCATAGCCGAGGGGAAAAACCGTGAACTTCGTCGTTTTTTTGCTCACTTTGATGCAACCATACTTGATCTTAAACGGGTTGCTTTTGGCAAAATTGAACTAAATAACCTCCCTACCAACAAAACCCGATTCTTTAGCCGTCGAGAGTATGATGATCTCCACAAATATCTCAAAACCATACAGAGGATGGAGGCACAACAACAAAAAGAGGAGCAAGATAGAATCAATGCCCAACGACTCAAAGAGAAAAAACGCCAAAAGGAGCAGGCACAAAAAGAGCGAAAAGAGATCAAAAAGAGAGGATCAAAGCGCTAATGTCACTCGCACTCAAATACCGCCCTACTCGCTTCGATGAGATGGTAGGACAGGCTCATTTGGTTGGCAAAGGTGCTATATTAAGAGCCATGGTTGAGCGTGGAGGGCTTATTCATACATTTCTCTATGGACCAGCAGGATGTGGCAAAACCACTCTCGCACGGGTCATTGCCAACACGCTACAACGCCCTTTTTATGAACTCAATGCCACCACACTCAAGGTAGAGGAGTTACGCCATATCTTCAAAACCCACCACAATACCCTAGAGAGACCGCTTATTTTTATTGATGAGGTACATCGACTTAGCAAAAACCAACAAGAGGTACTGCTCCCTTTTATGGAGAATCGATCGGCACTTATTATTGGTGCCTCTACAGAGAACCCCTACTTCTCACTCACTTCAGCTGTGCGTTCTCGTTCTCATCTTTTTGAGCTTCACCCAATTGAAGAGAGATCGCTTGAGAGATACCTTGAGTATGTTCTTCTTCAAGAGCAAATCCACCTTAATAGAGAGACAAAAGCGTTCTTGATTAACTCTAGCAATGGCGATGCTAGGGCGATGCTCAATCTATTAGAGTCCGCCTTGGGTGTAGGAGAGGAGATTACACTTACGCAACTTCAAGCGATTCGCCCCCATGCAATACAGCTAGGCTCAGCAGAGGCAGAGAGTCACTATGATCTTAGCTCTGCAATGATCAAATCGATACGTGGTTCAGATATCGATGCAGGACTCTACTACCTAGCACGTCTCATTCATGGAGGAGAACCTCCCGAGTTCTTGGCACGAAGATTGGCTATTCTTGCGAGTGAAGATATAGGCAATGCCAATCCCAATGCTCTTAATTTAGCAGCCTCTACCCTCACCATTGTCAAACAGATTGGATACCCTGAAGCACGTATTCCTCTAGCTCAACTGGTCATCTATCTGGCATCTTCACCCAAATCCAACAGTGCCTACCAAGCCATCAATCAAGCTCTAAAATCGATTCAAGAGGGTGCTATCTACCCTACTCCTGAGCATATCAAACCTCATGCTAAGACATATCAATATCCACACGATTTTAATGGTTGGGTAGCACAATCTTATCTAAGCACCCCTATTCACCTCTACAGAAGCTCTCAACAGGGATTTGAGAAGCGATTGGATGAGTGGCTTGATAGGATTAAAAATCGATAATTGTTACTGAAGCATCTCCTTAACGGTTCGTACCACATTCCAACCCAAATCGGTCACAGAGTAGCCCCCCTCCAACATAAAGACCACAGGTCTCTCTCCTAGATCAAGGATTGAGCGAACAATCTTGACAACGCCACTATCAGATACATTGAGTTGTGCAAGTGGATCGCTTTGGTGTAGATCATAACCTGCAGATACCAAAATAATATCAGGATCAAAAAAGGCATAATCACGAGGAAGATCCTCTTGATAAACCTCCAAAATCTCATCATCTCCACTATCAGGCATTAGAGGGTGATTGGCGGTAAACCCTACTCCTCTATCTCGACCTCTCTGTTGCTCCTCTCCTGTACCAGGATAGGCAAAAGCTTGATGCGTACTAAAATAGAAAACCGTATCATCTGCATAAAAAGCATCTTGAGTACCATTACCATGATGCACATCAAAATCGATAATCATCACCCTCTTATAGCCCTGTTGCTGAGCATAACGTGCTGTAATAGCAATATTATTAAAGAGACAAAAGCCCATCGATTGTGTGGGTGTGGCATGATGTCCAGGGGGTCGCACCGCACAGAAGGCCCTCTCAAACACCCCTGCCCTAATCCCATCAATAGCACTCAGCCCTGCTCCCACGGCACTTAGTGCTGCTTGATAGGAGTCTTTTGAGAGGATAGTATCAAGATCAATGGGATGCTGTATAGCACTATGTTGTGCAATCTTTTTGATCAAATCGGGGCTATGAATCATCTCAACCTGCTCCACTGTCGCTACTTTTGGGGTGGTTATAATTAAGCTCTCCCAAATGGTTTTGATCTTAAGATTAATACTCCTAAGACGCTCTATCGATTCAGGATGCCCTACTCCTGTATCGTGTGCCAAATAGATCTCATCAGTTATCCATGCTACCTTTTTCATCTCTTCTCCTTTTTTATTAATGCCATAAAAATAAGCAAACTTGCCAAGACCACAAACATCTCACGAATCTCATACTGCATATTTGAAAAGCGATAGATCCTATATGATGCCATAGAGATCACCGTTGCCAACAAAATAAAGAGATAGTGTAACTTTACCCAAACGCTACTCTTTTGGCGTACCAAAAAGTATCCAAAAAGAGCCAAAGCCATAAGGTGACTAACCATATCCACCTTCACCCCAAAATCATCATAGAAGTAGATCTGAAACAAAGAAGAGAAGAGCACCACCAAAATTGCGTGAGGATCAATATCCCAATAGCCAAGCAGTGCATATCGACGCACCAAAGAGGGGTAGAGCTTGACAATCAAAGGGAGATAGACCAACAGCGTATAGACGGTGCTATAGATGATAGAGCTAAAGAGATTGCTATCAACCAAATTATGCAGATTGGTCTCATGCTGAAGATTCTTCTGCATAAAAAAGTCACCTGAGTGAAAATGAAAAATCTGTTGTCCCCAACTAATCTCCTCCATCCCTGCCACAAAAGTAAGCGATGAGAAGAGGGCTACTGCCCACCAAAACCATCGATCAAACCTGTAGTAGCGTAGAGATCGAATCCCATAAAAGGTAATACCAAAGAGCCAAAGAACACTCAACGACTCAAAAAGACCATTCTCCTGAGTTAGTGTTAACAAAAGATCTTGATAACCTGATACATTTGCAGTGATCCATACAGACCCAATAGCGATTAGATAGAGTAGCGGAATTGATAGTATTTGAAAATATCTCATAGATCAAATTATAACCCAAAACTACTTCACACAAGCAGAGAGGTAAAATTAAAAAAAGAGAGCAAAAGATCCTTTTTTACTCTCTTAGATAATTAAAGCTCTGCTGGATAGTCAGAAGGTTTGGTAAAGTAGAGTGTCTTATCTTGAGAATACTCAATACTACCATCCTTTCCTCTATCAATATTAAATACAATATACCAAGCTTTATCATCCTCTCTTTTAAGCTTGAAGATCCAAGAGTAATTATCATAATCATAAATAATTTGACCATCCTCAAGACGGAAAGTTACATCTTCACTCTCATCAGATATAATTTCTCCTTCAGAAGAGACTTCTATCTCCCGTCTTGTCGCTATCCTATCAGATCTGAATGTTGTTTTACCATATCCTTTAGTTCCATCTGATTCAACATAAGAAAGATCATAAACCACCTTATTTTGAAGCATCTCTTTAGTAAACCCAATAGAACTTTCTTCCTCTGTTTGAGAGCTATTGGTAACATCAACTTCATATTGTAAATCTTCTTTTAATTTCTCTAAATCAAAATAGATTTTTATCTTTTTATTTTGATATTCATAGAGAATATAATCATCATATTCTCCTAAAAATAGATAAACCTCATTCTCTGTATGATCAGTTAGAATATTACCATCAAGAGAGATAGTGTTAGTACCCTTCTCTCCCTTATTTTCTCCTTCAATTGTCTCCCACGTATAGGAGGTAACATCATTATTGAAGTGATCCTTATAAATTTCTATATTACCTTTATCATCCACATCAAAAGTGTATAAAGTTTTATTGGCGACAAGCTTTTTGTGATCCAAGGTCTCTCTATTTTTTATCTCCCTAGACTCACGCTCATCAATAAGTAGTTCTTTTGAAATAGGTGCTAAAGTTGCTTCAATACATGCTGTATCTCCATTACAGCTAGAGATATTTTGAGGTAGGGTATCTTGAATACCATTATCAATTAACTCCTCTGCCATCTCTCTCATATTCGCAAGTACTGCTCTAGGAGAGCTAAATGCTTCATCTCCTAATGTATTTAAGTTTATTTCAAAATCTTGAAAAAGAACATTATAAAACTTATCAACATTAGGCATCATTCTAGCACCTGCCACATCATTAGCACTTAAATAGCCTTTGTCTATCATCATTTGAAGAATAGAGAGTTCTTCTGTTTTTGGATCATAAATAAAAGTAAATTTACCATTATTATAATTGACTTTGGCAGGATCTTTAATCTCCATTAAAATAGGCTTCTTAGGATCATAATGTTCTAAAAAATACTCTCCATTTTCAGAGAGAGATACTTTTTGCATAATGGTCGGAATATCATCACCTCTTTTTATGCTCACTTTCATCTGTAATTCTGCTGATTCGCATACTCCATTACCATTACCATCCTGACAAATATTAGCAACTAAAGGATAAGGTATACCCACTACTTTTAAGATATGCCGAAGCACTTCTTTTGCCTTCTTACTATCTCCTCCACAACTGTTAAATCCTAATAATGTTACTATACCAAGTATTATAAATACTTTTCTTTTCATAATGAACTCCCTTCATAAAAAAAATTTAATTCAAATATATAATAACACTATTTTCTTTAAGAAATAATCAAATTTAGGGTATCTTTTCAATTATGTTTAAATAATTTATTTTTAATTTATCAAGAAGAGGATTAACAGTAAATATGCTAAAATAATCTTAATTACTTTTCCAAAGGAGATCTATATGGTCACTCTCTACGAAAAACTTGGGCTTTTCTATCTTGGTCGGGATGTTGATAGAGCCACCCAAGAGGCAACTGATTCGCTTACGCTTCTAAAAAACAAAAACTTTACCACCCATGCTGCCATTATTGGGATGACTGGCTCAGGGAAGACAGGATTGGGGATTGGGTTGATTGAGGAGGCAGCGATTGATAATATTCCCTCTATCTTAATTGATCCCAAAGGAGATATGGGAAATTTGCTACTTACTGATCCCAACTTTGATGCTAAGAGTTTTGAGCCGTGGGTAGAGGATGAGGCAAATACCAAAGGAGAGGATGTTAGCAAGTATGCCCAAAAGATAGCAACCATGTGGCACGAGGGGATCAGACGAGATTATCAAGATAGCGATAGAGTAGCCAAATTTAGTGCGATCAAGAAGAGTATCTATACCCCAGGGAGTAGTGCAGGTATTGGGGTTAATATACTAGGATCACTCGATGCACCCCCCATGGAGATTATCAATGATGCGGATGGTTTTGCCGCCTATCTCAAAAGCTCTGTAAGCTCCCTACTCTCACTGATTGGTATTCAAGCAGATCCCGTTAGCTCCAAAGAGTATCTGCTTGTAGCACAGATACTAGCAACAGCATGGACACAAGGGCAAGATCTCTCCTTGGAGCAACTAATAGGTGCGATTATCAACCCCTCTTTTGAGCGTATTGGGGTTTTGCCACTAGAGAGTTTCTATCCTCAAGAGAGACGTTTTGCTTTAGCGACAAAATTCAATGCCATTATCGCCTCCCCTACTTTTGCAACATGGCTTCAAGGAGAGCCTCTTGATATCCAAAAACTTCTCTATGATGAGGATGGCAAAGCCAAAATAGCGATCTTCTCTATTGCCCACCTTAGTGATGATGAGCGGATGTTTTTTGTTACCCTTCTGCTCAACAAATATCTTGCATGGATGCGACGACAGTCAGGAACATCTGCACTTAAAACCATTCTCTATATGGATGAGATCTATGGCTTTTTCCCACCAAGCAAAAATCCCCCCTCCAAAGAGCCGATGATGATTCTGCTCAAACAGGCAAGAGCCTTTGGGGTAGGGGTGGTACTAAGCACACAAAACCCTGTAGATTTGGACTACAAAGGACTCTCCAATATCGGTACATGGTTTATTGGACGACTTCAAACAGCACAAGATATCGATCGAGTCATTGATGGACTTGGGGGCAAAGTAGGGGGAGGGTATCGTCGATCAGAGATCAAAGCCCTACTTGCCAATCTCAACAAGCGAACCTTTTTTATCAAATCATCACACCTAGAGGATATCCGACTCTTTACGACCCGCTGGGTCATGTCCTACCTCAAAGGTCCACTCAAAGCAATGGATATCACCAAGCTTATGAAAGAGAGAAAAGCCAATACCATCACCCCACTTGTGAACCAAACCACCCCAAAAGAGCCAAAGCAATATTTGCAACCCATTCAACTCGATAGAAGTATTGAGCAACGTTATCGTCTCGATGTAACAGGCAAAAATAACTTCAGAGCCACCCTACAAGCCCAAATCATCCTACACTACTACCAACAATCAAAAGGGATCGATGAACAAGAGGAGCACTGTTTAAGTCTGGATATCTATGAGGATGAGGAGTATCATTGGGAGGATGCTCAAGAGATAGAGGGTTGTCAAGCCGATACCACTACCCCTCCTAGCAATGCCTCTTTTACACCACTTCCTAGAGAGATCAGTGAGGATAAAGGACTCAAAAAAAACCGTAAACAACTAATCGATTGGCTCTATCGAACCCAACGACTAGAACTCTATAGATCTAGGTCACCTAGGCTCTCTTCAGAACCTTATGAGTCTTTGGGAGATTTCAAAGTGAGGATTCAAGATATCCTCAATGAGAAAAAAGAAAAAGCCATCGATAAGCTCCAGAGACGTTATGAGAAGAGAGAGCAGACCCTATTAAGACGATTAGAGCGTACGAAAAAAAAGCTAGAAAAAGAGGAAGCTGATGCCAATAGCTCCCTACTTGATACGGGAATTGCCGTACTTGGAGCGCTCTTTGGTCGTACCAGCTCTGCCAAGCTTACCCGTGCTATCTCCAAAGGAACACGTGCCTATAAAGAGCGAGGGGATATTGATAGGGTTCAAGAGCAGATCGATCAAATTCAAGAGGACTTAATACAATTAAGCGAAGAGCTAGAGGATCAGATCGAGGATTTAGCTTCTCAATATGATCTTCAAAATGTAGAGATCAACTCCTTCTTAATCAAACCCAAAAAGAGCGATATTCAGATAAAAAACTTGGCATTGCACTGGGTTATTTAGGCATTTTCTCCTTAATTGGAGATTCGATTTTACCTAGATGCGATACAATGGTTACCCTTTAGCCAATTTCTGCTAAAATTCCAAGATTATTTATGGAAAAGGATTGTAATGAACGTTACAGCAACAAAAACAGATACAGCTAATGTTTTGGTAACTGCAAAGATTGAGCAGAGTGATATCGAAAAAAATCTCAATAAAATTGCCAAACAAGCTGCAAAAACTGCCAATGTAGATGGTTTTAGAAAAGGAAAAGTTCCTGTAGCCATTATCAAACAGATGTATGGCGAAAAACTTACCCAAGATGCAGAGAGTGAAGCGGTTGGGGCAATTTTGGATCAAGCCAAAAAAGAGTTGGATATCAAAGCAGAAGATATTATCGGTGATCCTACCTTTAAAAAATATGAGAAGGTAGAGGATGGTATTGAGGTTGAGCTTACCATCTCATTGAAGCCTACTATTGATGCAGAGGGGTATGAGAAGTTAGCTCCTAGCTATGAAGAGCCAACCGTAGAGGAGGAGGAGGTAGAGTCTCGCCTCAAAACACTTCTTGAGAATAACTCACCTTTTAAAAAGATCAAAGAGGATCGCCCATTAGAGAACAATGATCAAGCCAAGTTTGATTTTGTAGGGAAGATAGATGGTGAAGAGTTTGAGGGTGGTAAAGCAGAAGGATTTGAGCTAGTAATTGGTTCTGGTCAATTTATCCCAGGATTTGAAGATCAAATGGTAGGAATGAGTCAAGGTGAGACCAAAGATATTAGCGTCACTTTCCCTGAGGAGTATCAAGCGAAAGATCTTGCAGGAAAAGAGGCTATATTTACTGTAACAGTTCATGAGATCAAAGAAAAAGCAGAAGCAACACTCGATGGGGAGATGATCAAACGACTAATCCCAGGTGATGAAAATGCCACAGCTGATACAGTCAAAGAGAAGATCTTAGAGCAGATCAAATCAGAAAAAATATCAAAACTTTATAATGAAGAGCTTAAACCTCAACTTATGGAAAAACTTGTAGCCGAGTATGATTTTGATCTCCCACAAAACATCGTAGAGCAAGAGATTGATGCACAGATCAACCAAAAAGCACAATCGATGAGCGAAGAGGAGTTGGCTGAGTACAAAGACAACAATGAGAAGATCAATGAGCTTAGAGAGTCTGTACGAGAAGATGCAACCAACTCAGTTAAGGCGACTTTCCTTGTCGATGCTTTGGCAAAAAAAGAGGGGATTGAAGTACATGATGCCGAAGTCTCTCAAACCATCTACTATGAAGCGATAATGAGTGGTCAAGATCCTCAACAAGTTATTGAATATTACCAGAAAAACAATCTCCTCCCAGCAGTTAAAATGGGAATGATCGAAGATAAACTTTTTGCAAAAATTATCGGTTTAGACAAATAATTTTTTTATAACAACATCTCCTATTGTGGGCATTTTGCCCACATATTACATACACCTCTAAGTAAAAAAAGTGTATTCTCCCAATTAATTATTATATAAAGGTAACAATAATGAGTTATATCCCCTATGTCGTTGAACAAACAGGTCGTGGTGAGCGAAGTTATGATATCTACTCTCGACTTCTCAAAGATAGAATCATCATGCTCTCAGGTGAAGTAAATGATCAAGTCGCCTCTACTGTTGTGGCACAACTACTCTTTTTGGAGGCACAAGATCCCGATAAAGATATCTACTTCTATATCAACTCCCCAGGAGGCGTTATCACCTCTGGTCTTTCGATGTATGATACCATGAACTATATCAAACCTGACATTGTCACTATCTGTATCGGTCAAGCTGCCTCTATGGGTGCCTTTTTGCTCTCATCAGGAGCCAAAGGGAAGCGCTATGCTCTACCCAATGCGCGAATTATGATTCATCAACCATCAGGGGGAGCTCAAGGACAATCAACTGATATTCAGATTCAAGCCCAAGAGATTCAACGCCTCAAAGATTCTCTCAATGAGATCATGGCAGAGAACTGTGGCAAAAAGCCCAAACAACTTGAAGAGGATACTGAACGAGATAATTTTATGTCCGCATCAGAAGCGGTAGCGTATGGTCTTATCGACAAAGTATTAACCAAGAGTTTCAACTAAGGGCTTCAATGGTTCGAGATATAGTAATCTATCCTGATAAACGGCTCAAACTGATCTCCAAAGAGGTAACACAATTTGATACCGAGCTTCATACTTTGCTTGATGATATGTATGATACCATGATCTCCAAAAAGGGAGTAGGGCTAGCTGCTATTCAGATAGGTGTTGCTCTGCGTGCGTTGATTATCAATATCCCTGATGATGAGAGTGATGAACAACCCAAAGAGAATACCCTAGAGATTATCAATCCCATCTTTGTCTCCCAAGAGGGCAAAGAGAAACACCAAGAGGGGTGCCTGAGCATCCCTGGTATCTACGAGGATATAGAGCGTGCCAAATATGTCAAAATTGAGTACCAAGATCGTTTTGGTAAGAGACACAGTATCGAAGATGATGACTTTTTGGCAGTAGCAATTCAACATGAGATTGACCACCTAGAGGGCAAAGTCTTTATCGAAAAGCTCTCTATTCTTAAACGTAAAAAGTTTGAAAAAGAGTGGAAGAAGAGGTCGAAATAACCTCCTCCCGACTTACGCCCAAAAAGCACTACAACTCCCTAAATATAGGGATTCCACAATTATTTTAGGCACTACCTAGGTCGTATCTTTAAATCATGTTTGGTAATCCTAAATGACTCTTCCACTTGCCAAAGGTTATTGTATTGGGTGAGTATCTCATCATTGGAAAGTGTAGAGTTTTTATTAACGACTTTTTTACAAAAGTGGTTCACCTGATTTGGATGCGATATCAGCAGGGATCACTTATGATTTTTAGTGATAGTAAATGACAAATATCTACTTGGTTTAATAGACTCTTGGGGAAGCCTTATTGTGATGGTTCCCCTTGGTGTTACTGACTATCCTCAAGCATTTGATGAATCATTGTCTTGGTAAAGTAGATAAATTTCTCAAAGAGTTCACTCTGATATTTGTCTTTGTGGTAGATCATCAAAAAATCTCGTTTACACTCAAAGTTCTTTAGAGGAATACGAATAAGTTTGTTGTTTCTAATCTCATTTTTGACAGATATTTTAGAGATACAGGTAAGGCATTGATGATTCATCAAGAGTGATTTGATAGACTCTGTATGTCCCAACTCCAAAAAGATATTGAGATGATCTACTTTGTCCTTGATATAATCCAAGAATACATCACGTGTGCCTGAACCCTCCTCTCTAAGTACCCATTTTTTGTTCTGTAGGGTATCTATAAAACAGGGGTTTGTGAGAGATCTATCTGTTGTAACCACTACCAACTCATCAACACCAATGACCTCTTTGATAATCTCAGGATCATTGACACGCCCTTCGATAAACCCCACATCGATCTCACCATTTTTGAGAAGATCAACAATGTGTTGGGTATTACCCTCTTTGAGCCCTACCTTAACTTCGGGGTAGTTATTCATATAGCTACAGATAATAGGAGGCATAAGGTAATCAACAATAGTGGTACTTGCTCCTACCCTGACCATCCCTTTGTTGATGGTGTTTTTAAACTCATACTCAATATCATTGAGTTTTTTGATAATGGGTGCAATCTCTTTTTCAAAAGAGCGTCCCATCTCATTGAGTATTAGTTTTTTGTTGATACGATCAAAAAGAGGAGAGCCTAAGATATTCTCTAGCTCCTTGATAGACATGGAGATGGCTGATTGACTTAGCCCCATTTTTTTGGCAACATTAGTTAGATGCCCCTCCTTGACAACATTAAGAAAGATCTCCATTTGTCGTAGTGTTAGTTTCATAATTAACTTCCATATCTTTATTTAAGTGTATTGTATCAAAAAAATAGCTCAAAATAAAACAAATCATCAAAAAAATTGTATAAAGTGGCAAAAGCCTCCCTTGTAACTACTATGAAAAGTAACATCATCATAGGTGCTGTAGCACATAAGAGGAATGAGCATGACTCAAAAACACTAGAAGCTGTATTGTCTCATGCGAATAAGCACAGAACAAAACCTATTATTGAAGCCATCTGCGATAGAGGATACCGTGGCAAAAAAGAGGTAGAGGATACTGTTATTTGTACTCCTGATAGTCCCAAAAAAGTTGTGGTAAAATTGATGGTATAAAATTATTGGTTTGCCTTGGGGATGGGTTTTTCAGGGGGGACTATTTATTCCCCTGGAGTAGTCTAAAGCCTCATTTGCAAGTGCCATAACTGTTTTTGGGGAGGTCTACAGTTTACACTATTGAGAATAGTAATAAAAACTGTATCACAAGCAAAGGTTTGATATACAATAAGTTCTGTTATAATTTTAGTAATAATCTAAGCTCAACAAAATATCATACAATAAAGGCAATATGATGAAAAAGATAATCTATGGCGAGAGCAACTTTAGAAAAGTAAAGATTAACAGTGACTATTTTTATATAGATAAAACCCAACATATAGAGAACCTAGAGAATCTAAATGAGAGTTTTGTAATCTTCTTACGCCCAAGACGTTTTGGAAAGTCTCTTTTTCTCTCTACC
>CAZEUB010000062.1:0-14131 GCA_964515605.1 uncultured Sulfurovum sp.
TTTGAAGATATTGTTGTAGGGTTAGATTTAGACCATAATACTTTGGAGAGTGCAAAAGAAAATACTCTTTTTATAGTCCATCATCCTCTAATCTTTTCAGGATTAAAGCAGTTAGATTTCTCTACCTATCCTGCAAATCTATTAGAGACAATGGTCAAAAAAAATCTCTCACTTATTGCTATGCACACCAATTTTGACAAAACGCATCTAAACTCTTATGTCTTTGAAAAAGTCTTAGGCTTTAAAAAAGAGTTCCAAGATGAGTTTATCTGCAAAACAACAGGTAGTTGGTCAAAAGATGAACTCCTAAATCACCTAAAAGAAAAACTAGATTTAGAGAGACTAAGAGTCGTATCCCCAAAAGAGAAAATCAACTCAATTGCCTTGACCACAGGGGCAGGGGCTTCACTTATAGATGAGGTAGAGGCAGACTGCTTTTTGACAGGTGATATAAAATATCATGATGCGATAAAAGCGATGAGCCAAGATTTGATGATGGTAGATATTGGTCACTATGAGAGTGAGAAGTTTTTTGTGGATGTGATGATGGAGGAATTGAAAAATTTAGGTCATTTGGGTATAATTTCGCAATCAAAAAACCCATTTAATACTATTTAGTTAAATAGGTACTACAATAACATGCTTGAAACCCCCAAAGGATAGAGATTGAACAAACATTTACAAGAACTCATTGAGCTTTCTAAACTAGATAAATCCATCGATGATTTTACACCCATTATTGAAGCTGCCCAAAAAAAGCTAGAGCGAAGAGTTGCTAAGCGAGATGAAATTTCGGCTAGAATGGAAGAGGTGAACACTCAAATAAAAGATATAAAAATCAAAATAGCCTCTTATGAAGGACAGATAGTATCACTTAATGAACAGTTGAGCTTAGGAGCCAAAAAGTTCAAAGAAGTTAAGAGTGAAAAGGAGTTACAAGCTCTTCAGATGGAGGAGGAGTTAGCAAAAGAGAAGATTCGACATGCCAATGAAGAGATTGATCGTCAAAATAGTATCTTGGAGAAAAAAGAGGCAACACTTGTTGAGATATCAGCAGAGTTAGAAGTTGCCAATGAAGAGTTGGAGAAGGTCTCTGCTGAAGTTTCGGCAAAGATGGAGAGTATTGAAGAGGAGAAAGCAAAACTTTTTGTGCAACGTGAAAATCGAATTATTACTATTGATCAGAAGATCCTCTCTTTTTATGAGAAGATTCGTATCTGGGCGAATAACAGCACTGTTGTCCCTGTCAGAAAACAAGCCTGTTATGGATGTTATATGAAGCTTAATGACTCAGCTTATGCAGAGGTAATTAAATCAGAAGATATCTGTACTTGTCATCACTGTGGGCGTATTTTGTATATTGAGCCTCAGACAGCTGATAGTGACGCATAGGTAGGCATAGGTTTGCATCATAGGGTTATGGATAAAATATTTTTTATCCTCTATGGTGTGATAATGGGTCTGCTTTATCTTATCTCTTTGCCTTTTCTTTTTTATCTATCCAAACGAAAAACCAAATATGCCATCTCAATTCCAGCACGATTTTTTTTGAGAGACAATAGTCCATTGAAGCCTGATGGTATTTGGTTTCATGTGTGTAGTTTTGGAGAGGCACGGGCAATCTACCCTCTGTTAGAGTCCCTGCCCAAAGAGATGTTACGATTGAGTACTACTACCCAAACAGGCTATGAAGCGATTGTAAAGAAACAGCCTTATCAGAGTCGTTATCTCCCCTTTGAACCACTTCTGTTTGGATGGATCAAACCGCAAAAGGTTTTGGTGGTAATGGAGGCAGAGTTTTGGTATTTGCTCTTTGCTTTAGCACACAAGCGAGGAGCTAAGAGCCTGTTGATTAATGCACGAATGAGTGATCGATCCTTCCCGAAGTATCAGCGTATGGGGTGGCTCTATAGGAGGATATTTTATCATATTGATGAGGTCTATGCTCAGAGTGCTTTGGACAAGGAGCGTTTGGAGGCATTGGGGGCGAGTAATGTTAAGGTGATTGGAAACATCAAATTAGCAAACATCGCCAAACCAACCAAAAAGCTCTCCAAACCAAAAGCACTTTTGATCTGTGCAGCAAGCACTCATGAGGGGGAGGAGCAGTTGATTCTTGATGCATTTGAGGCATTGAAGCAAGAGGAGTCAGATGCTCGATTGCTAATGGTTCCTCGTCACCCTGAACGATTTGCCAAGGTAAGCGATATGGTAAAAGTATTTGCCAAAAAGCATCGTTATAATTGGCATAATTACTCTGATAATGAGGCGTTTAATGCAGATATTGTGGTGGTAGATGTTTTGGGTGAGTTGGTTAATATCTATGCTATTTCAGATATTGTGATCCTTGGCGGAGCGTTTGTCCCTGTGGGGGGACACAATGCGGCTGAAGCTGCTCAATTTGGATGCAAAATTATCTCAGGAACGCACTATTTTAATCAGCGAGATATTTTTGGTATGATAGAGGGGATTGCTACTGTAAGTCAATCTGATTTGAGCCAACAATTGCAACAACATAGCCAACTAATCCCCACAAAGATACGACAAAGAACTGATATTCAACCAATATTAGAATCAATACAAAGAGAGATAGAAGATGGAAAAAGCCTATAAACTTCTTGCCAAGCAAGAGGGTATATCAAACAAAAAAGCCAAAGATCTAATCGATAGAGGTTTGGTCTATGTTGCTGATCGAAAGGTCAAAATAGCACGAGCAGAGATGCCAAATGATACCCGTTTTAGGGTTGAGAAGATCGAAAAAGTAGATATTATCTATCAAGATGAAGATATTTTAGCGATTAATAAACCTGCTCTATTGGATGTTTATGATTTGGCAGAGGCGATTGAAGAGGAGGGGACTGAGTTGATTCACCGTCTTGATCGTGATACCTCAGGAGTAATTCTGTTTGCACGTAATGCTACATTTTTAGAGGATGCTATCAAAGCATTCAAACAACGCAATGTCAAGAAGCGGTATGTGGCATGGGTTGAGGGGGTATTCTGTGAAGAGACCAAGATCGATGCACCTATTGCCACACACAAACATGGGGGCAAAGCCTTCTCTGAGATTAATGAGGAGCGAGGAAAAGCTGCCATTACTATCGTGCGACCCATCGAGATACAAGGGAAAAAATCCAAAGTCGAGATAGAGATAATGACAGGAAGAACCCACCAAATTCGTGTGCATCTATCAAGTATAGGTCACCCTATAGTAGGTGATGAGCGATATGGCTCTGTGACTCGTTTCAAGAGGATTTTGTTACATGCCAAAGCGATTTCACTTTTAGGATATGCCTTTGAAGCCAAAGAGCCTAGAGATATACAGAGATATAAATAAGGAGTCAAAATGAACGGAGCATTACCTGAGGATAATATCTATTACTATGTCGCTTATGCGATTATCTTGGTTACTTTTTATTTTGTTTTGAAGTCGCCTAAGAGAGACAATGGTAAAAAAGGCGAGAAGAAGCAATAGAAGAGGGCTAGAGGAAGGGAACAGGTGGTAACTGACCCCCTTGTGTGATCTCTCTTCTTCTCCACCTTGATTTTGATTAAGATTTATCGCTTGATCTTTGTTGCGGTCAAAAATATATACTCTCGACCTGTAATGGTGACACGAAATTTTTTTTGTTGGAGATACTTTTTAGCAAAAATCACATCATTGTAGAGTAGTGACATCTCAGAGTAGGGGTAGTTGGGAGCTTTGGCACCATAGATTAGCTCTCCACCCATCCACCGACTGTTGGGAAAACCCAAAATCAATGCCCCATCTTTGGTAAGATGCTCTTGAACAAGAGACATCAAAAAGGGTTTATAGGGGATAGAGGGACTCTGCAGTGTGCCAATAGAGATAATAAGGTCAGCAGGAGGGAGTTGAAGTCTTTTGAGATGATTAATATCTATGTTATAAAGAGCAACATTGGCACCGAAGCGTCTTTGGGCAAAATCGAGTGTACTTTGGGCGTGATCAATACCCGAAAAGTTGATCTTCTTGAAGGACTCTTTGCCAATAAGCTCTTGAATAAGTTCAAACTCATCCCCTTTGTTGATCCCTAAGTTCAAAATATGTTTTCGCTTGGCAACTTTGACCAAGGTCAATGCCCTTTGGTATGCCAACAGAAAGGTAGGTTCTTCATTTTTATTGATACGAAAGAAGGGAGAGGCTACACCATACTTCTCTTTTTGGTTTTGGATAGGTGCGGTATGAAAGGAGTCCTCTCTCTTGATTCTCTTGAAACTAATCTCTACTAGATGATTATTTTGGATTTTAGGGGTGAGCATTTTGCACAGATGTAGCTCTGCTAGATTGATCCAGACCTTATAGCCTCGATATCGATAATCTTGCTCTTCGATAGTGACAATCTCTCCACTATATCTATCCTCAAGATCAGGATTGAGTACCTGAAATTGAATCAGTTGGTTGCTCTTGATCTGTTGCTCTATCCATTGATTGATCTCAAAAAGGGACTCTTGGTAAAAGGTTTTGATACGCTCTCCTATCAAAATAAAACTATAAATGAGATTGTAGTAGAGTTAAAGATAATTGTCAAATGGATCTAAGTAGGAATGATAACTTCTAAAAGTTTGGACACTAAAAAAGGGAAAAAAGTTATCCAGTAGAAGTTATCGGTATGAGAGCCACATTAGAAATAGGGGAAAAGAAGTGACTCTCATGGGAATATTATAGCAGATAAATCTCAATTTACGGCATAAACTTCAGAAAAAATTAAAAAATCATCTACTTAATAAGCACTAAGAGTTGTTTAATATTTACTATTGTGACTAATCTCTATTTTTCAAACAATATAGGTTAAATCTTACTTAAATAAGTAAACTTCTCATATCTAAAATTGCCTGCTCTAACCCTACCCAGATAGAACGAGCAATAATGCTCTGTCCTATATTTAGCTCCTCAATAGTCTCAATCTCAGCAATGGCTTCAACATTTTGGTAGTTGAGTCCATGACCTGCTGCTACCTTGAGTCCTCTCTCCATCGCATCACAAGAGAGAATGCGTAGATTGGTAAGCTCCTCTTCTAGCATCAGTTTTAGTTGGTTTCGAGAGAGTTCAAGTTCAGGAATGCTATGGTGGGTATTGCCAAGATTACTGTAGAGCATGGCATAGATATTGGCATATTTTCCTGTATGAAACTCTATCCACTCAACACCAAGCTCTTTGGCACGTTGGATATTTTGGATGGTAGGGTCGATAAAGAGAGAGCATTCAATCTCCTTATCATGTAGGCGTTGAATGGTCTCTATAAGATGGGGTTGCTCTCCTTGAATATTGAGACCCCCTTCTGTGGTAACCTCTTGACGTTTTTCAGGTACCAAGGTGACGCGATGAGGACGTAGATTGCAGACAATATCAATGATCTCTTGGGACATGGCACACTCCAAATTGACAGGAAGAGAGGATTGTTGGATAATCGCCTCCGCATCACTACCTTGGATATGTCGTCGATCCTCTCTTAGGTGAATAGTGATCTGATCTGCTCCTGCCCGTTTGACAATACCAAGGGCATCAAGTGGGTTGGGATCAGCAATTTTTCGTCCCTCTCTTAGAAGAGCAATATGGTCTATATTTACGCCTAATTTCATCGATTTACCTCTCTATAATTAAAATTTCTCCAAAGAGACTCTCTCCTCTTTTTTCTCTACCAAATCTTTGACCCAAATGGTACCAGTGGCAAGTTCATCCTCTCCAATAATAGCACAGTATCGAGCATTGATCTTATCGGCACCTTTGAGGTGAGCTTTGAGTTTTTTGGGAGTATACTCCAATGCGACCTTGTGATCTTTGCGTTTGCGGTGAGCCAATCCAAAGAGATGCTCTACTGCTTCACTCTCCATTGCCCCAATATAGTAACCTTCACGCTCTATTTCGGGCATTTTGACCAACTCCATAATACGCTCAACCCCCAAGGCAAATCCTACAGCAGGAGTCGGTTTGCCATCGAGAAACTCTACAAGTCGATCATAACGTCCTCCACCTGCAATAGCTGATTGGCTTCCTATCTCATCACTGACAAACTCAAAAGCTGTTTTGCTATAGTAGTCCAATCCTCGCACCAGATGGGTATCTACCTCATAGGTTATATTTTCACGTTTGAGTAATCTTTCTAGTGTCTCAAAATCATCTTGACACGTTTGACAGAGGTTCTCAATAAGTTTAGGAGAGTTCTTTAGTAGTGATTGACACTTCTCATTTTTGCAATCAAGCACACGAATAGGATTGGTGTTGATTCGTCGATTACAATCCTCACATAGCTCCTCTTGACATGCGGTTAAAAAGTTGATCAACTTTTTGCGATAAGGAGGCATACAGTTAGGACACCCTAGAGAGTTGATCTGTAATTTGTATCCAATACCCAATGCCTCAAAGATATCGCCAATCATCTCAATGATACTAAAATCTTCATAGACACTCATTTCACCAAAACTCTCACATCCAAATTGATGAAACTCTCTTAATCGTCCTTTTTGAGGGCGTTCATAACGAAACATAGGACCGTAGTAATAGAATTTGAATTTCTCATTCTGTCGTCTATCAAGCTTGGCTTGAACAAATGATCGAACCACTCCAGCAGTCCCTTCAGGTCGCATACAGACATCATTGCCCCCCTTATCTTCAAATTGGTACATCTCCTTACCAACAATATCAGAACTCTCTCCTACAGATCTGCGAAAGAGTTTGGTCTCTTCTAAAATGGGGGTTTCGATATACTCATATCCATAGCGTTTGGCAATTTTTATTGCTGTTGTTATAATATGTACAAAACGTTTACTCTCCTCAAAGGTTAGATCTTTCATACCACGAAGTGCGTTTATCATTGGGTTTCCTCATTTATATTTGTGAAATTATACCCCTTTTTTCCATAGAAGGGGGTTTGGTAGGGTTACTCTTTGGTTGCTTGTATGACTCTTTTTAGAATGGTTGATTCTATCTCCTCTATCGATTGCGTAGCATCGATTAGAAGATGGGGGATATTTAGTTTTTTTAGACTCTCTAGCATATACTCTTGAACAGAGAGAAGATAGGAGATACCTCTTAGCTCAATACCATCTAGGGATTTTTCATTCATACGTTGGAGGAGGGTCTCCTCATTGGTAATAAAGAGAATAACAAGATCAGGGAAGTGATCCTCTAGGGCAAAACGGTTAAGGTGAAGAAGCTCCTCAAATTCAAAATCACCATTGGCAAGAGCATAGCCAATACCTGAGAGGAATCCTCGATCTGAGAGAATGATCTTATTGGGGTTGGGTTGAATAATCTGTGTGTAATGTTCCGCTCTATCTGCCAAAAAGAGTAGAAGTTCGGCACGTTTAGAAGAGAGTTTGTCTTGGAGTAGAATCGCTCTTGCCTCCTGACCAAAAGTAGTTCCTCCTGGCTCTTTGGTAATTATAGTATTTTCTAATTTTTGTGAAACTCTCTCTATTTGGGTGCTTTTGCCACAGGTATCGATCCCTTCAAAAAGTATATACACTATTGAACCTTTTGTTGGATATCAGGAAGAATACAGTGAGGAACCAAATGCTCTATCTTGCCATTAAATGGAAGCAGAGAGCGAACAATAGAGGAGCTAATAAAAGCATACTCAAGACTAGGCATCAAAAAGATGGTCTCTAGCTCCTTTTTTAGTGAGGAGTTGGCATATCCCATCTGAAGCTCATACTCAAAGTCACTAACTGCGCGTATCCCTCGAATGACAATATTGGCATCAAGTTTATTGGAGAGGTTAACCAGAAGAGAGTTGAACCCAACCACATAAACATTATCAAAACATTTGGTAGATTTCTCTACCATAGAGATACGCTTTTGCAGGGAGAAGAGTGGTTTTTTGGATTGGTTCTCAGCCACAGCCACAACAATCTCATCAAACATCGTAGCGGCTCGTTGGATAATATCGACATGTCCGTTGGTAATGGGATCAAAAGTCCCAGGATAGATTGCTCTTCTCATAAAAAACTCCTTTTGGAGTTTTTAGTGAATAATGAATAGTGAATAATGAATAATTTCATGTTTAATTCCATCTTTTGTATAAGTTGTTTTTTATTCCTAATGAGTCATACCATTTTCCAATAATAAATCGCTCCATCTCATCAAGGGTATTTGCATCAGCATAGTACCCCATAACAGGTGGTGAAATGATAACATTTAATCGAGAAAGTTTAAGCATATTCTCTAAAGGTATCGCAGAAAAAGGCATCTCACGGGGAGCTAGTAACAGTTTTTTTTGCTCTTTGAGTGCCACAGAGGCAACACGCGTTACCAAGTTATCCGCAATGCCACAAGCAATCTTGGCTAGAGTATTTATACTACAAGGGATAACTGCTGTTGCCTCCACACCAAAAGAGCCTGAGGCAATAGAGGCTCCTATATCTTTGTTATCATGGATAGTCATCTCTCTCTCTTCTAGGGATTCTACGATCTTGGCATGATCTGTTGTGATAAGGTGCAAATCGATATCTTTTGGAAGATACTCTATAAATTTTTTGGCAAGAGATATACCACTTGCTCCTGTTATTGCTAAGATTAGTTTCATCTTTTATAATATATTATTCCTTATTCAAAAAATATCCCATACCATGTTGATTTTGGCAAAGGTTTTGGGGAAGTTTTTTCTTTAGCTTTCGCATAAATGATTTAATAGCATCTTCTGATGGGGGAGTATCATAATCCCACATATATTCGTGCATCATCTCATAACTTACAAGAGCATTTTCTGATAATAATTTTAAGAAAATAGTCTCTTTTTTGCTCAATTTTGAGACTTTGTTATCTACAAGAAGCTCTCTTCTCTCTATGTCTAACTCTATATTATTTTTGATTATAACTTTATTATTGAGTTGAAAAAACTCTAAAAGCTTATCAAGCATTTCCGTTACTTTTTTACTGGTAAATGGTTTTGTGATATATTTAATAATATTAAGGTCAATAGAGTCTAAGAGATAGTCAGTATCTGTATAGGCAGACATGATGATAATAGGAAGTCCTTTATTGTACTCTCGAACATATTTTGAAAAGGTAATTCCATCGGTATATGGCATATTAATATCAGTAATAATAATATCAATCTTATTTTGATTTTCAATAAAAATATCTACCGCCTCATCTCCATTGGAAGCGATAAAGAGTCTCTCAAAGAAGTGACCTAAAATCTCTTCGACATTCTTCTGTAGATTAAGATCATCTTCAACATACAAGACAGTTTTATCTTTTAACAATTTATATTTATTTATCATTGCGTATTAACCTTATTGTAAATGTGGTGTTTTTCCCTTTACTTTGAACTTCTAGTTTACCATTAAAGTGTTTTTCTATAATAACCTTTGAAACATAAAGTCCTAAGCCTAGATTGGTTGAGTTGCTACTGGTTTTGGTTGAGAAATGTGCATCAAATATTCGATCGATATATTGCTCTTTAATACCTCCTGCTTCATCTCTAATGCTAATAATATACTCTTTTGCTTTTAGTTTCGTTTTAATACTTATTGTATCATTTTTGCTAGAGAACTCTATGGCATTCTGAACAATATTGATAATAACCTGTATGAGTTCATTTTGATAGAGCATTACTTTGATATCTTTATCAAACTTCTTCTCTATATTAATATTTTTTTTGACAATCTCATTTTCTAAAAAACTAAGAGATTTATTGATCAGTGGCAAAATAAAAGTTGATTCCTTCTCTTTTTTGGGTTTATAGAACTCTCTAAAATCATCAATGGTCTCAGAGAGGAATTCAGTATAATCCTCTATCTCCAAAAATTTTTTATCCAACTCTTTAGGGTCAATCTCTTTTCCCATCATCATCTGAAATCTTAGATTGGCAACAATAGAAGCAATCTTGCTAATAGGCTGTCTCCATTGATGAGAGATCATACTAATAAGCTCTCCAGCTTGAGCCAACCTAGATTGAGAGAACATAGCCTCATTGCTCTCTTTGATCTCCTCTTCATAATCGCGAATAAGAATATTTAAAAATTTTGAAAAAATTAACGAAAAGAGAATAGAGAAGATACTTACAACCAATAGAAGTTTAATATTCTCTTGAGACTCATCATTGAGCTTTTTTTCCCAAATTTTCTTTTTTTGTTCAATAGAGTAGGCAATATCTTTATCATTTTTACTAATAACTATATAGAGATCAGTATTTTTGATATGATGAACAAAAGCAACTTTTTTAATTGAGCTATCCTCAATACAATCTGTCCCTTGATAGTAGATAAACTCCTGTTTTTCTGCAGCATTAATAAGACGAGATACAATTTTGTCTTGATGATTTTTATGTATTAATGCTACAAGTTTTTCTCCACAAGGGTGCTTGATAACTTGTCCATTTTTGTGAAAAATAAAAATAAAACCACTATCATACTTCTTGATAGAGTCAATAAATTTCAAAATTCCATCAGTGGAGATATGTCTATCTTGTTCGTTATCTAGTGTATAGACATAGTTCATAAAAGAGTCAATATATCTTGCTTTCTCTTTAAGGAAATTGATATGCTTATATCTAAGCTCCTGTTCATATCGAGATAACTCCTGTTGAGTATAACTGATATGTTTATACTTCAGCACCAAAGAGATACTAAGCCCATAAAAAAGAATAATAATTAAAGGAAAGATAACGGTAATAATCAAAAGATTTTTGATAAAAATTGTTTTTAATTTTTTTAATTTCATGATATTACTGATATGAAGATAACACTTGACACTCTTTTTTGATAGAACTATCTTTGATTCTGTCACAATAGGTAGGATCGGAGAGAGCAACTGAGAGACATTTATTTTGAATATCTTTATCTTTAGCCATTTTGCAATATCCCGTATTTCGTTTTATAATACCAAAACATGCAGCCCTTTCATCTTTTTCCTCAATTAGTGAACAGTATTTTGTATTTTTCTCAGAGAGGGCATGGTTAAAGTATTGAGAATCACTCTTGGCTATGAGTCCAGTAGTACCTATTTTTAAAAAGAGTATGAGCGTTACTATCCTTTTCATCTTTATAATCCTTATTATTAATTTACCATTAATTAATTCAACTATTATTATATCACATAAATTGTGTAGTTTTTGTTTAATCTTGTCAGATAGATAACTTTAATTTTATATCTTATTTTATTCAAAAAGCCACTTATCAAACACTTTTTTATATTATACTTCAAAACAGTATAGTTTTAAAAGAATCTTTAATTGAAAAATTAATTATTCAGAGAATGAAATTATGTTATAATAATCTAAAAAAAGGATTATAGATGAAAAATTTATATACTCTCTTGCTCTTAACACTCTCTTTATTTGCTGAAAATTTTTCATCCAACATAATAATGAATAGTGTTATTATCAATTCAACAATAGACTCCTCTTCAAATATAGGAGGTTCTGGTCAGCTTATAAGTCAACATATTCAAACTAAAATATTTGATCAGATTAATATAGATATTCCTGCAAAATTAATGATAAATCAAGGAAAACATAGCGATATTATATTAAAGACAGAAAGCAATGTATTAAAAAGTCTTGATTTTTATGTTAAAAATAGCACTCTATTTATTCAAGCAAAAGAAAATTTTAGCACTACTAAGGGGGTTATGATTACCATCACAACCCCTCATCTAAAGCGTTTGGTTACAGAGAGTGCTGTAGATATTAATATCAAAGGATACAATGAGGAGTATTTTGATTTAGAGGTAGATGGTACTGGGGATTTTCTCTTCTCCTCGGGAAGGTTTAGACGATTATCTCTTCATGCTGATGGCAGTTATGATATTGACCTTATAGGAATGAGAGTAGATGAAGCCACTATAGTTGCTGAGGGTTCAGGAGATATTAAATTAAGTGTTACTCGCTATTTAAAAGTCGATTTGAAAGATACTGTTGAGGTAAAATATAGAGGAGATCCGAAAGTGAATAAAAAGATTTCTGATGTTGCCGATCTAACACACATTTAGTAGAAGGAGTATATTATGTTAAAACATCTTTTGTCAATTATAATAATGATAAGCTTAGCTACGGTAGTTTATGCAAAACGTCTCTCTAAAAATGAGATTATTCATATAATTAAACAAGGTGCTCCAGCAACAAAAGAGCTACTTAAAAAAGTGCCCATTGATTACTATCAAAATAACTATACTCTCTTGCACTATGCCGTACAGTTTAGAAAGAGAGATGTTGTTCAGCTACTAGTAAAGGAGAAAATAGATCTTTCTCGAAAAGGAGGAAGATTTCATGGTACGGCACTACAAGATGCCATTCACTATGGTTATTTAGGGATAGCCTCTTATCTTCTCAAAAAAGGTACATTGGTAAATATTCAAAATAAATATGGAGAAACAGCTCTTCATATTGCCGCTAAAAATGGCTACTTAGAGATGGTTGAGCAGCTATTAGCGCATGGTGCGTCTAAAAATATTGCCAACAAAAATGGAGAGAGAGCCTATGATTTAATTCCAAATCTCTCATGGGATAGCCGAAAGAAGATGAAAAGAGTCTTAGAGGTAAGAGAGAGTGAGCAACCCAATGTTCACAGTAAATCTATTGATATTATTAATCAAAATATTCATGCTGTAGGAAATAATAATATGAATATTATTGATAAAAAAACAAAAATTGATAAAAATAGCAATATGGGGTTGGATATTGATATCCATAAGATTAACAAATTCTAATAAAGGAGTAGAGAATGAGATATTTAAATCAGAGCATAATCCTATTGCTCTCTATAAGCCTATTGAGTATGGTTGGATTGGCAGAGGATGATATGTTTACAAAAAAACACTCTGTTGCCAATAAATCTTTTATCAAAAGTATGGCAAAAAATAGAGCATACACAGGTGTAGAGGGGGCAAGCTATACCAAGATTGATGATGATGAAGAGTTTAAAAAAGCGATGAAGTCAGGAGCATTGAATCAAGAGAGTACAGGCAGTCGCATACAAAAACAGTTTAAATATATTGAGATGAATAATGTACGCATAAACAGAAATGATCTTATTAATTCTCAAGAGAAAGATCTTACTATTGGGACACGAGTCCAAAGTGAGCGAGAGAAGATAATGCAAGCCATAGAGATAAAAAATAGTAAAATCAAAACAGACAAGGAGCTTAATGTAGGAGTTGTCTCCTCCTCTGATAAGGTTAGTGGTATTACTTCAGTCAATACAATAGACAGAAGTGAATTGGAGGGAGGATCAAATCAAGATAGATCATCTATAATGAGACAAGAGGAGATCTCTCTAGGAGATCAATAAAATTAACAAAAAAGGAAAAAATATGTTAAAAAGTTCGATAAGTATTGCATTAACAGCAGGAGTTATCTTCGGGTTGAGTGCTTGTGGTGGTGGAGGCTCTGGTGGTGAGCAACCTACAGGTTACTTTATTGATTCTCCCGTGGAAGGGCTAGGATACTTCTGTGACAATAAGGAGGGAATAACCAATGCTAGTGGTGGATTCTTTTGTGAAAAGGCACCTGTCATCTTTAAAATTGGAGAGATGAAGATAGGAGAGCTTAAGGCATTCACCTCCGATAAAAAAGTCTATCCGCAAGATATATTAGGATTGCGTAGAGATAACTTTAGTGATTTGAAATTAATTAAATTGGTTCGCTTAATCCAATCTCTTGATGATGATGGAGAGATTGCTAAGAGCATTCATATCCCTAATGAGATATCATCTAAATTTGGTGAAGATCAAATTTTTGATAATACCCAATTAGAAGTTTTGGCTGTACCTGTCAAAGGTGAGTTGGTAGATACAGATGATGCGATAAAACATCTGCAAGATAGCATGGGATCAGCGGCTTATATTGAAAATAATGTAGAAGAAGAGAGCCATGAGGGAACAGATGGTGTTGATGTTGATGCCTTGGTAGATGAGAACATCAAAGGTAGTGACGATAATAATACCAGTGATACTGCTATGGATCAGTATGGTAATACTCAAGATATTGGAGAGGGGTATTATGTTGATGCTGCCATTAAAGGGGTAGAGTATGAGTGTGGTAATCAAAAAGGTATCACTGATCAAAATGGAACATTTACTTTTGAAAATGGGGAAGATTGTCTCTTTAAACTAGGAGATATGGTACTTAGAGAGGTAGATGCCAAAGATTTAACAGATAAGATGACC
>CAZEUB010000063.1:0-61172 GCA_964515605.1 uncultured Sulfurovum sp.
CAAGTGTACATACCATCCTCTTTGTGATTCCAGTATTTTCCAGTAAATGAGCGTTCTGTTCCTTTGTTTAGAATAACTCTTCTTTCTTCTTCGTTTAGTTCATTGTATGGCATAGATCTCTCCTTGTTTTTGGTGTAGCACTCTTTGCTACGTTTGAAACTGCCAAAGGGGTAGACTTTTTCATCTAGCTCAATAAAATGATTGATATACTCTTTAAGTTCTTGCACTGTTTCCTCCTTGGCATAACGCTATCATATCAAAATGAACTTGACATTAATTTAGTTATGCTATTTCAAGGTCTTCAAGGAGCTTTCCAAAATGAGGTATATTGTGGGCTATAGAGGATGAAACGATAAGAATATCTCTAAACTCAATAAATAGAAGTGTTACAAAAATATTACTTTAAGGAAAAATTGTGCATACTATAAAATGCTTTAATACTTTAAAATCTGATAATACTTTTTATAATAGACGTGAAGAGATGATAAAAAATAGATATAACAAAAAGTGATTTAATCAGAAAATCAATTGTTATGCAAGGAGTGGTAATGTTTGGATTTTTAAAAACAAAAAAATTGATAGTCGTCTCCCCTGTAGATGGGGATGTTGTGGCATTAGAGAATGTTTCAGATGAGGTCTTTTCACAAAAGATGGCAGGAGATGGTGTGGCTATTCTCCCTCGCTCCAACACATTTATCGCTCCTGTATCGGGTGTGGTGACAAAGATATTTGCTACCAATCATGCCTTCTCGATCCAAACAGATATGGGGATTGAGGTGTTGGTTCATATTGGAATTGATACAGTAGCCCTTAATGGTCGAGGATTTGAGCGTTTGATTGAAGAAGGAAGTAGGGTGTCGATTGGCAAACCCATTATCAATGCAGATTTGGATTTTCTTCTCTCTTGTGGCAAGGATATTGTCACTCCTATTGTCTTGAATGCTAACAAAGAGTTAATACTTAACAGTGATAATGTTCGGGCTGTTCGTGAGGGAGAGAGTATTATTGAGGCGATCTTAAAATAGATATCGCTAAATCATTGACTTCAACTCTCTTGAAATTTTTGCTATAATTCTCTCATGAAAAAACGATTAAAAGATATTCAAGAGAATCTCAAAAACAATCCTGAGTTTCAAGCCAAGCTTCAAGAGATGAAGCCCAAGAAGACAATTTGGGGTTTTTTGGGGGTGATACTGCTCTTCTTTGTACCTGAGGTGGTCAATTTTTTTTACTATCAAGAGATCAATAGTTGGATGGCAACTTTTGCCACTCTCTCCTATCCCCCTGAGATATCAGACAAAGTTATTTGGCTAACCCAAAAGGCATTTGATGGAGAGATTAGTTATGTTAATATTGGGTTAGGCTTTCTCTTTTTGTGGTGGCTCTATCGGTAGAGAGAATCTCTACAGATGAGCTTTGATCTTCTCTGCTACCTCCTCAGCACGTGTACCTAGTACCACCTGAATGGTATGGTTGTTAGGTTTGATAACCCCTTTTGCCCCTAGCTTCATAAATGCCTCCTCCTCAAGATCTTGAGCATTTTCTACCTCCATTCTCAGTCGTGTTATACAGGCATCTGTCGAGATGATATTTTTCGCTCCTCCCAATGCCTCGATAAATGCCAAAGCCTCATTGGAGCTATCTCTCTTTTGGTTCTTTTGATGCTCCTCTGGAAAGATCTGATAATTCATAAGCTTAATAGTATAGTAGCTTAGGAGGAAATAGATCACCCCAAATCCTGCCCCTAGTGGCAAGAGAAGCAGTGGTTTGGTAGCGAGTTTGTAGTTGATAAGATAATCAATAAATCCAGCAGAGAAGCCATATCCATGATGGATATCCAAAAAGTGAGCAGATGCCACAGCTAATCCTGTCAAGAGTGCATGCAACACAAAGAGCAGTGGTGCAACAAACAAAAAGAGAAACTCCAATGGCTCTGTAATTCCTGTCAAAAATGAGGTCAAGGCTACCCCAAAGAGAATCGCACCTGCTCTTTTACGTTCGCTTTTTGGGGTGGTCAGATAGATAGCAAGTGCCATAGCGGGTAGTCCAAACATCATGGTGACATAGAATCCTGCCATATAGATTCCTGCGGTTGGATCTCCTGCAAAAAACCGACCAAGATCCCCATTGGCAACAAGTGTCGCACCCTCTTTGATATAGCTATAATCACCCACCTGAAAAAGAAAGACAGAGTTTAAGATATGGTGCAGACCAAGAGGAATGAGTAGACGGTTGAGTGTGCCATAGAGAAAAGAGCCAAACTCATTTAAGCCTATAATGGTATTGGAAAAGGTATCAATGGCACTCTGTGCATGGTGCCAAAACTCTCCTGCTAAAAGACCTACTGCTATTGAGGAGAGTGCGGTGATGATAGGAACAAAACGTTTCCCCCCAAAGAAGCCCAAAAATTCAGGTGGCTTAACGGTATGAAAACGGTTATAGAGAAAACCTGCTAAGATACCTATTATAATACCAATAAAGACCCCCATATTGAGATCTTTGTCTATCTCTAAATAGACCGCTTTGGCAATAAGCAGACCCACCGCACCTGCAAGTGCGGCAGCACCATCATTGTTTTTTGCCAATCCATACGCGATCCCTACGGCAAAGAGCATATCGAGGTTGGCAAAGATGGCATCTCCTGCGACCTTCATAATAGTGGCAATCTCTCCAGTAATAAAGGGGATATCTCCAAAACCAAGACGAAGCAAAATAGCCGCTACAGGTAAGACAGCAATAGGAGTCATGAGGGCTTTGCCTACTTTTTGTAAAAGATTAAACATGTCGGATTCTCTCCTTGAGTGATGGAATAAGTTTGGGTGAGACAGAGAGGGTGCTATAGCCCATCTGAATCAATGCTTGGGTGGCTTGGGGCAGTGCTGCTAACTCACCACAGATGCTGATGGGTTTGTGGGTGGTGTCGATAATGATCTTTAAGGCACTCATGAGTATCGGGTGGGTTGCATCGACTTTCAGCGTGGGGTGAGTGCGTTCAATCGCAAAGAGATATTGTGTGAGATCATTGGTACCAATGGAGTAGAAATCAACCCCTTTATCGAAGAGTTTGATCGCAAGGATAACTGATGGTACCTCAATCATAATTCCAAATTGGATATTGCTAATGTCGATTTGATGTTTTTGTGCCACCTCCAAGGCGATCGCTTTGGCATCTCGAAACTCCTGCTTATCGCTTATCATAGGAAACATAATCTTGATCGCTTTGCCCTGATGTGCCAAGAATATTGCCAAGAGTTGCTCTTGGAAAAGCTCTCTCTCCTGTAGAGAAAAGCGAATACCTCGTAGCCCCAAAAAGGGGTTTGCCTCATGAGGAATATCCACATAAGGGAGTGATTTGTCACCACCAATATCAAGCGTACGGATTGTAATCTCATCAAAAAGAGCAAATATCTCTTGGTAGGTCTGCCTCTGCTCCTCTAGGGTAGGTCTCTTGTTGGCAAAGAGAAACTCTGTTCGGAGTAAGCCAATTCCCTCTGCCCCAAGCTCTTTTGCCTCTTTGGCAGAGTTGAGATCTGTAATATTGGCAAGTACATTGATTTTTCGTCCCTGCTTGGTATGGGTTGGCTCAAAACGTCTTTGGTAATTTTGCTCTTGAGAAGTTTTCTCTTTTTGCTGTTGGGTGGTGGCTTGTTGGATATCCTCTTGTGAAGGGTGGGTGATGAGATTGCCACTGTTGGCATCAAGTATCGCTTGGCTACTTTGAGAAATAGGTTGATGAATAATCATAGAGGGGATCGATGAGGCACGCAATAAGATAGCCGTGTGGGAGGTAATCGTTCCTTTTTGGAGGATGACCCCTTGGATAGGGCTACTATTAAGTTCGGTGACTTCACTAGGGAGTAGCTCATCAGCAACAAGGATATAAGGAGTGGTTGGAAGCTTAATTGTAGAGATCACCCCCACATGAGCCAAAACCCGTCGCTCGATATCTTGATAGTCTGCAATTCGAGAGGCAAACTTCCCCCCTTTGAGTTGATCTATCTCTCTTTGGATATGGTGCTTAAATGCAGAGATATCTTTGAAGTTCTGTTGAAAACTATCTGCTAGGAGTAGGGATTGTTGTGCCTCTAGGATCTCCCGTTGTTGTGGGGATATCTGCGAGGATTGATGGAGATCTTCTAGCTCCTTTATACTCTGTTGGATGGCTTGATTGATAGAGAGTCTACTCTCCTCTGTATGCTCTTGCATCTCATAAGTAACCAATGGTGCAATGGCAATACCTCTTGCAATGCTCTCACCTTTGAGAATAGGGGATTGGTAGTTTTGATCCTCTTGTGCTATCTTCTCAATAGGCTTCTCTGTTTGCATTAGATTTACAAAAAAGTCGCTAAGGTGCTTAGATGCCATATCGGCATCTTTGCCAAGACAGCTAAGGGTAAACTCCTCTCCACGCTCCAAGGATAGAGAAAGAATATTTGGAACCTGTGTTGCCACGACAGATTTTCCTTTGGCATGAAGGGTAATGGTTGCATCAAATTTTTTTGCCTCATTGGCAAACTTGGCAATGGGTCGTAGATGAAAGCCATTTGGTGAGGTGATAGAGAGTCTGGTTTTGATGGGGGTTGTTTTTTTGAATAGTCGTTTGAGTAGTTTCATAGATAGTATACCTAATTATTTTAGTAGGCATAATAGTAGCACAAATATTGTAAGGGTTAAAACCTTTTTGGGTAGGTATAGCAATAGGAGAGCAAAATTTTCTATTACGGCTCTCTCTTTTAAGGTTTTTTTAGGAGTAAATTGGTCTTATTCTTTGATAAAAAAACATCTTTTGTCAAAAAAAAGCGATGAAAATGAAAAGATATTAGATAAAATTTTTATAGATTTTAAAACCTATGGCTTTGGTAGATTTTTTCTCTTTTCTCCTCTCAAAGTCTTGAAATATCGTTGTTTTTGTAGTAAAATCCATTTGTGATTTTCATATAGTATAAATATTTTGAAGAGAAAATAGTTTTTAAGATAAGAGAATATCTTTATAAGATAAATAGGATATTTTAAATTAAAAAATAGACAAAAGAATCACACTCTACAAAAAATATACAATTATGTTATAATATTGGTCTAAAAATAAAGGAATATTGGATATGAATCAACGTACGATAAAAAAACCCGTTGAGGTTGTCGGTATAGGACTGCATAAAGGTGAGCCTATTAAATTGAGACTTGAACCCCTTGGCTGTGATGCTGGCATCCTCTTTTATCGAGAAGATTTAGCACTCACTATTCCTCTATCTCCCTCCTCTGTCATCGATACCCAAATGGCGACTGTTATTGGTGCTAAAGAGGGGTATATCTCAACCATTGAACATTTCCTCTCTACACTCTATGCCTATGGTATTGACAATATGCGTGTGGTTGTGGATGGCAATGAGATGCCCATTATGGATGGAAGTGCTGCCTCTTTTTGTCTGCTATTGGATGAGGCAGGGATCAAGATCCAAGAGAGAGCCAAAAAAATTATTCGCATCAAAAAACCCATTGAGGTACGAGATGGTGATAAGTTTGTTCGGCTTGAGCCTAGTGATGAGGTGCGTTTTGATTTTGAAATAGACTTCAAACACCCTGTCATTGGTCGTCAATCACAATCTTATGCTTTTGGTACTAGATCTTTTGTTGAGGAGATTGCACGGGCAAGAACATTTGGATTTGCTCATGATATACAATATCTTCAGAGTATCAATCTAGCACTAGGAGCTAGTCTAAACAACGCTATTGGTCTGGATGATGAGAAGGTGCTTAATCCTGAGGGGTTGCGATTTGATAATGAGTTTGTTCGTCATAAAATTCTTGATGCGATGGGAGATATGATGGTGACGGGACATAATCTACTAGGAGCCTATAGCTCTTTTGCTGGAAGTCATAAACTCAATCATGAGCTAACTATTAAACTCTTTGCCAATAGTGAAAACTATGAGGTAGTTTGTCTTAATGATACCAAAAGCAGAGCCTTTGCCAAAAGTTTTGCCTAGATACGATCTTGTTATTGTCTCTATTGCTTCACCTCTGTTGCTGGGTATCTATCAAGATGGTGTGTTAATTAAGAGAATTCAAAGTGATCAAAAAACATCGGATATTCTATTGAAACTACTAATGGATATAATAAAAGAGTATCCACTCAAGAAGGTGCTCTATACCAGTGGTCCTGGCTCATATATGGCAATAAAGTTGACCTACATTACCCTGCGTACACTAGAGATACTTAAGGGTATCTCCTTTAGAGGATGTGATGCTTTTTCACTGAATAATCAAAATCCAATCAAAGCGATGGGCAAACTCTACTTTATCAAAGAAAATAACACTATAATAACAAAAAAATTTGATGAGGCAGTAGAGCAACGGTTTGAATTACCTTCCATGTTGAGTGAAGTGACGATTTTAGACGACAATAAGCCAATGTATATTCTACCCGCCGTTTAATCGTAACAGATTATGACATCAGCAAAGGAAGTACTTTGTTTGTATCGGTACCAGCAACCTCTGCCAATTTAGGACCAGGATTTGATACCTTGGGGTTGGCGATTAACCTTCGTAATGAGATCATTATTAAGCCTTCACGATTCTTCTCTGTCTCAACCCGTGGAGAGGGAGCAGAGAATCCTCATATACGCAAAAATATTCTTTTTATGAATATCTTCAACAAGCAGTATCAAAAGCTTAAAGGAGGAAAAGATAACTTTCGATTTGAGTTTACCAATCGTATCCCAATATCCAGAGGTTTGGGTAGCTCCTCTGCGGTGATTACCGCGGCATTGACAGCCGCTTATGTCGCAGCGGGAGAGCGGTACAACAAACGTAAGATTCTCAATTTGGCATTGGAGTATGAGCCTCATCCTGACAATATCACCCCTGCAGTAATGGGTGGATTTAATGTCGCTTGTGTAGAAGATAAGAAGGTCTATAGCAAAAAAAGAAAGGTTCCTGAGTATCTTAGAGCAGTCTTGGTTGTTCCTCATCGCACTATCTCAACTGTCAAATCACGAACAGTTTTGCCTGATGTTTATCGTACAGAGGAGATGGTTTACTCTCTTTCACGCTCCTCATTTATGACCTCTCTTTTTATGACTGAGTCTTGGGATCTACTCAAAATAGCCTCCAAGGATAAGATTCATCAAGATAGACGGATGAAGCAGTTTCCTGAGCTTTTTGAGGTACAGAAGACAGCCTTGGCAAAGGGTGCATTGATGAGTACTCTCTCAGGAAGTGGGTCAACCTTTTTTAATCTCTGCTATGCTGATAGTGCTGCCAAAATTCACCAAGCATTAGCACAAAAATTTCCAAAATTTAGAGTATTTACCAAGACTCTTGATAATTATGGTGTAACTTCAAAGAGTTAATAACAATTTTTGGGTATAATTATGCGAAAAAATAGACCTATACGCATGTGTATTACATGTAGAGACAGAGACTTACAGTGCAGATTGATACGACTGCAACAAGATAACAACAATATTTTCCCCTTTACAGGTCAAGGTAGAAGTTTTTATTTATGTCACAATTGTAGTCAAAATGAGAAAAAAATCAAAGGCTTAATCAAGCGTTTTCGACTCTCTGTGGAAAATAGTGAACGGTTTGTTAAGTATTTAAAGGAGTTAGATAAGAATGGATAAAGTTAGAATCCAAGAGATAGCAGCTGAAGCAGGAGCAACAAATGCCGACCTTATAGAGAAAGCAAAAGAGTTAGGTTATGATGTGAAGGCAGCAAACAGTACTCTAACAGTAGATCAAGCTGGTATTTTGATCGATTATGTAATGACAGGTATCAAACCTAAAACAGATAAGAAAAAAGTCATTAAGAAGGCAAAGGTTGTCAAAAAAGCAGAGATTAAGTCTACCCCCCAATCTAAAGAGAAGCCAAAAGTTGAAACTCCAAAAGCTAAAGAGATAGAGACGAAGAGTCAACCTCTTAAAAAAGAGGAGTTGATTCAAAAGGAACCAACCAAAAAAGAGGGGAAAAGAGAAGAGATGGGTGTTGCAGAGGATTCGGTAAAAGAGAAGCCAAAAATTGAAGAGAAATCAAAAAGTCGGCGTAAAAGAGTTGGAATTACTGTGGTCAAAAAGGCTGATCGTGAGAAGCCAAGAATTAGAATTGTTGAAGAGCGAAAGCCTGAAAAAGAGATCAATATTGTTCAGAAATCTAAACCAAAAGGGTCGCCTACGCCTCCTTCCAAGAAGAAGACTAAAAAGATAGCACAAGCAAAAGATAGTGGTCAGCGACTTGACTTTATGTCAGATATAGCATTGAGCAATTCAGGCAGAACGCAGGTAACAGAGTTAGAGGAGGAGCCTGAAGTATTGATGTTGGACTTCTCTGATAAAAATATCTATGAAGAGATGATGCGACAAGAGGCAAAACGTAAAGAGGAGGCGAAAAAGAGAGAGGGGAGTAATCTTCAGCAAGTTCGTGGACGTGGTAGTAATCATGGTCGACGACGCCCCTCAGGACTTCGTCGTGGTGGCAAACGTAAAAAGTATGTCAAAGAGGAGAGTAGTGAACAGATAAAATCAGTAGAGATTCCTGAAAATGTACGGGTTTATGAGTTTGCAGAGAAGGTAGGTCGAAGTACAGGTGAAGTAATCAAAGTTCTCTTTGCCTTGGGGACAATGTTTACCCAAAATGACTTTCTTGACAAAGACTCTATTGAGATCTTAGCAGAGGAGTTTGATGTTGAAGTGACAACTATTGATCCATTAGATGCACTTGATTATGTCAAAGTGTATGATGCTATACCTAATGAAAATGAGGAGGAGAGACCTCCTGTAATTACCATTATGGGTCATGTTGATCATGGTAAAACTTCACTACTTGATCGTATTCGTCAAACCAAAGTTGCTGCTAGAGAAGCAGGGGGAATTACACAGCATGTTGGGGCATATCAAGTTGAAAAAAATGGCAAAAAGATCTCCTTTATCGACACCCCTGGTCACGCTGCCTTTACAGAGATGCGTGCAAGAGGAGCTCAGGCGACAGATATTGTTATTATTGTAGTTGCTGCTGATGATGGAGTAAAACATCAGACCAAAGAGGCAATCTCTCATGCCAAAGCGGCAGGTGTTCCTATTGTGGTGGCGATCAATAAGATGGATAAAGAGGGAGCCAATCCTGAACTTGCCAAAGCACAACTTGCAGAGTTAGAGATTACTCCTGTTGAGTGGGGAGGGGAGCATGAGTTTGTTCCTGTCTCTGCTCATACTGGTGAGGGGATTGATGATCTTTTAGAGACTTTGCTCTTAACCGCAGAGGTGATGGAGCTAAAAGCAGATGCCTCACGCAATGCCAAAGCAGTAGTGGTGGAGTCCTCTTTAGAGAAAGGGTTTGGTGCAGTTGCCAATATTATTGTCCAAAATGGAACCCTGCGTGTGGGTGATAGTTTTGTGGTTGGGACAACATTTGGTAAAGTCAAAACCCTTATTCTTGATGATGGAACACGTACCAAAGCCATTGGACCAAGTACCCCTGCTGCGGTTGTTGGACTCTCTGCTGTTCCTATAGCAGGAGAGATTTTGGTCGTTATGGAGAGTGAAAGAGAGGCAAGAGAGTTGGCTGATAAGCGTGCTGAATATGCTCGAACCAAAGAGTTATCGAAAAGTACCAAGGTTACGATTGATGATCTCTCTGCCATTATTGCAGAAGGAAATCTCAAATCTCTACCTGTTATTATCAAGACAGATGTTCAAGGATCTCTTGAAGCGATCAAAGGAACACTGGCTGATCTCAAAAATGAAGAGGTTAAGGTCAATGTCATTCATGAAGGGGTAGGTGGAGTTACTGAATCAGATGTACAACTCGCTGATGCCTCAGAGCATGCAATTATTCTAGGATTCAATGTTCGACCAACAGGTTCAGTCAAGAAAAAAGCCAAAGAGTTGGGTGTTGAGATTAAGACCTACTCAGTAATCTATGAACTCTTAGATGATGTCAAGGCACTGCTTGGTGGTATGATGTCACCTACTATCTCTGAAGAGGTGACAGGTCAAGCAGAGGTAAGAGAGACCTTTGTTGTTGCCAAAGTAGGAACTATTGCCGGTTGTAAAGTCTCTGATGGAACCATTATTAGAAATGCAGGTGCAAGATTGATTCGTAATGGAGTGGTTGTCTATACTAGTAAAATTTCATCTCTCAAACGATTTAATGATGATGTTAGAGAGGTCAAAAGTGGGTTTGAGTGTGGTATTATGCTAGAGAACTATAATGATATTAAAGAGGGCGATGTGATTGAGACCTTCAAAATAGTAGAAGAGCAAGTTAAGCTCTAGTGAATAGTAAATAGTGAATAGTGAATCATGAGAGAAGAAGAGATAAAGAGAAAGAGAACAGAATCGAGGCTTGTAGAGTTGATTCCAGAGGCTCTCTCTACTATGAATGATAATCGTATCAATGGGTTGAGTGTTACAGAGGTGATCTGTTCGAGAGGGCGATATGATGCCAAGGTTTATCTGGATAAATCCTACCTAAATGAACAGGAACAAAAAGAGGCACTCAAGCAGTTGCGTATGGTTTCAGGATATCTCTCAACCTATATTCGTGAGAGTGAAGGGTGGTATAAAGCACCCAAGTTTACCTTTGAGTTTGATGATCAACTAGAGAGAATCTCAAGGATTGAAGCCCTCTTCAAAGAGATTGCCAAAAGGGATAAAAAGGATCAAGATGAGTCTTAATCAACAGATAGAAAAGATTGTTAAAGCCAATGGAGCAGACTTTTATGGAACAGAGACCCTTCAAGAGGATGGTCATACTATTTTTCGTGTCTATATTACCTCTGAGGCAGGTGTGACGCTTGATCTTTGTGCAGAGATTTCCAATGAACTCTCTGTCTTTTTTGATGTCAACCCGCCCATGCACGGAGCCTACTACCTAGAGGTAAGCTCTCCTGGTATTGAGCGTAAGCTAGAGGAGCCAAGACACTTTATCTCTGCCATAGGTGAGCGTGTCAAGTTCAAAGTGCATGGAGGAGAGAAAGAGAAAGGGGAGATCACTTCAGCTGATGAGCATGGCTTTACCATTGCCAAAAAAGGTGAAGATATTCGATTTGAGTATGCCAATATCTCAAAAGCCAAAACCTATTTCGAGTGGAACAAAAAGAGATAAAAATTCAAATCTCCTATAAAATTGACTTTTTTGCATTGAATAGTACTTACTTCCCAAAAATAGCTCTATGCTCTACCATGGCACAGTAGTTTTGTACGACGCTGATACCTGCGGCTTTGACTTTTTCTGCGGCTTCGTTGTTGATGAGTTGGAGTTGTGTCCAGTAGACTTTGACATCGCCTCTAGCAATGACGGCATCTGCGATGGCATTGAGGGCTGCTGGTTTTCTAAAAATCACTACCATATCGACTCTCTCTTCGATCTCAGCTAAGCTTCGATAGACCTTTTGGTTTAATATCTCCTCCTCTTTGGGGTAGATAGGGATCATCTTATACCCTGCTTCAAGTAGATATTTTGCTACCCTGTTACTGGCTTTGTCTGATTTGGGAGAGCATCCTACTACTGCGATGGTTCTCACCTCTTGAAAATATCTTTTCATCTCCTCTTGGTTTGAGTTGACTCTAGGTAGTTCACATTCCATAGTTTTTATCCTTTTTGATTATAATTCTGTCATTATAATATCAGGATAAATTAATGTTGGATTTAAAATCGATTGAAAAAGCAGCTCAAAGACTGCATGGTGTTGCACATCGTACCCCCTTCTCCTATGCTCCTATACTTAGTGAGCTTAGTGGTTATGAGATCTATCTCAAAAAAGAGAACCTACAACGCACAGGAGCATTTAAGCTTCGTGGGGCATTTAATAAGATTGCGACCCTTGTGGAGAGAGGTAAACGAGGAGGTGTTGTCGCTGCTAGTGCAGGTAATCATGCACAAGGGGTGGCATTTTCTGCCAAATATTTTCAGATTGATGCCACCATTGTCATGCCTGAATCAACCCCATTAACCAAGGTACAAGGGGTCAAAGATCTTGGTGCCGAGGTGATCTTGCATGGCTCAAACTATGATGAGGCGTATGCGTATGCTACCGATTATTCTAAGGAGCATCATAAAGATTTTGTGCATCCTTTTACGGATGATGAGGTGATGGCAGGACAAGGAACCATTGCCCTTGAGATGCTCGAAGAGCAACGAAATCTTGATGCGATAGTTGTACCTGTAGGGGGAGGAGGGTTGATCTCTGGTATTGGTGTGGCAACCAAGGTGATTAATCCCAATATTAAGCTTATAGGTATCGCTTCAGAGGGGGCGAGTGCGATGAAAAATTCATTTGATCATGGTCACGCAGAGTCGACCCAAAGTGTACGCACCATTGCTGATGGAATTGCAGTTAGAGATGCTTCTCCTATTACCTTGAAGCATATTCTTGATACGGTGGATCGTATCGATTTGGTCTGTGAAGATGAGATCGCTGCTGCGGTGCTATTTTTGCTTGAGAAGCAGAAGCTTTTGGTTGAAGGGGCTGGTGCAGTGGGAATTGCCGCACTGATTCATAATAAGTTAGATCTTCCTAAAGGCTCCAAGATAGGTATTGTCTTGAGTGGTGGGAATATTGATGTAACGATGCTCTCTTTGATTATTGAAAAGGGGCTTGTCAAGAGTAGTCGTAAGATGAAACTCTCGGTTATTTTGGTAGATAAGCCAGGGGCATTGATGCAGTTTACAACGTTACTAAGTAGAGTAGGAGCCAATATTGTTCAGATCGATTATGATCGTACTTCTATTGATTTGGCATTTGGTGATGCGGTAGTCTCTGTGGAGTTAGAGACCAAAGGGGTAGATCATCAAGAGGAGATTCGCACCATTCTTAGTGAGCATGGATATAGCTTTAAGGAGTTGCATTGAGATCTGTAATTGCAATAGATTTAGGATCTAATAGTATTCGATTTTTGAAGATGGATTGCGAAAAGAGAGAAGCCATAGCAACCTATCATAAGACAGTCAAGACAGCTGATGGGTTAGCACAAACAGGCAAGATTAGCCCTGAGGCGATAGAGCGAATAGTGGTGGCGATTGAGGAGGCAAAAGAGAGGATTGATTTCTCAGATACCACGCTAAGAGCAGTGACCACTGAGGCGATACGACAGGCAACAAACGCGACAGAGACGTTAGCAAAGATTGCAGAGCAAACAGGTATCTCTTTTGAGATTATTGATGGCAAGGATGAGGCAAAATATGCCCTTATTGCGACACAAAATCGTTTGGCTCTTTTAGGAGAGAGATCTAAGCGTTTTATGATTGCCGATATTGGTGGAGGTTCAACGGAGTTGATCTTCTATTATGATCAAGAGCATATCTCCAAGAGCTTTCCAATAGGAATTGTTACGTTAACACAACGTTATTATGGTATTGGTGAGATTAGAGATGCTCTTCCTGAAGAGATGAGAGAGATGAGAAGATTTGTTCAAGAGGTTTATCAACAGTATGGCAAAGTGGAGCGTTTTGTTGCCATGGCAGGAACACCTACTACCGTAGCGTCGATGAAGTTAGGAATGCGATATAGCACCTATGATGCTCAAAAAATCCAAGGCACCATACTCTCTAGGCAGGATCTACATGAGCAGTTGCAACGGCTACTAAATATGGAGGATAGAGAGCGAACAGAGATGGTCGGTGTAGGACGTGAGGATCTGATCGCTTCTGGTATTTTGATCTATGATGAGATCTATGATATGAGTGGGTTTGATTACTCCTTGGTGATTGATGATGGGGTACGTGAGGGGGTTGCCTATGCTAGTTGTTCGTAAGCTATTTTAGCTTTTTTTCTTATCTAAAAGATTAGGTTTTCAGACCCCTTTTATCCTATTTTAGATAAAATCAACCCCAAAATTCTATGACGATTGGAGCAAAGATTCATGAAGATGAACGGTGCGCAGATGGTTTGTGAAGCACTAATAGCCGAGGGTGTTAAGACCGTATTTGGTTACCCTGGTGGTGCTATTATGAACGTATATGATGAGATATACAAGCAGGATAGTTTTGAACACATTCTCAATAGGCATGAACAAGCTTCTGTTCATGCTGCTGATGGTTATGCTAGAGCCACAGGTGAAGTGGGGGTAGCGATGGTTACCTCAGGTCCTGGATTTACCAATGCGGTAACAGGACTGGCAACTGCGTATATGGACTCTATTCCGATGGTGGTTATCTCAGGTCAGGTACCTTTGGCTCTAATTGGAACAGATGGTTTTCAAGAGATTGATGCGATAGGGATCTCTCGACCCTGTACCAAACATAACTTTTTGGTTAGAGAGTTGAGTGATCTCCCTCGAATTATGAAAGAGGCATTCCATATTGCAAGATCAGGACGACCTGGTCCTGTTTTGGTAGATATCCCCAAAGATATTACAGCTGAGTTTGGTAATTTTGTCTATCCTCAGAGTGTCAATATAGAGAGCTATAAGCCGACAGTCAAAGGGAATAAACGACAGATTGAAAAAGCAGTAGATGCTATCTTGAAAGCCAAAAAACCGCTACTCTATATTGGTGGTGGGGTAATACTCTCAAATGCTGGTGATTTGGTACGTAAATTGGCATCAGTTGGGCAGATTCCTGCGGTTGAGACCTTGATGGCACGGGGTGTTATGGGAGCTAAGAATCCTCTTTTGCAGGGGATGCTTGGTATGCATGGAAACTACGCCTCTAATATGGCGATGAGTGAGACAGATTTGATTATTGCACTTGGGGCAAGATTTGATGATCGTGTCACAGGAAAGCTCTCAGAGTTTGCTCGATATGCAGATGTGATTCATGTGGATATTGATGCGGCTAATATTGGGAAATTGGTAGATGTGGACTACCCTATTGTTGGGGACATCAAAGGGGTTGTTGAGCAGTTGATTTTGGGACTTGAGTCTCGTATTAACCCTGATCGTTATAGTGATTGGAGAGAGGTTTTGCATCGATATAATGACCTTTATCCTCAGAGTTTTGAAGATAGTGATGAGGTGATTAAGCCACAATGGGTTATTGAGCGTGTAGGGGAGTTGCTTGGAGATCGAGCAATTATTACCTCAGATGTTGGACAGCATCAGATGTGGACAGCACAGCACTACCCTTTTGATAGACCACGCCAATGGATCAATTCAGGAGGGCTAGGAACCATGGGATTTGGTTTTCCTGCAGCAATAGGTGCCAAAAAAGGGTGTCCTGATAAGATAGTGGTTAACTTTACAGGAGATGGTTCTATCTTGATGAATATGCAAGAGTTGGTCACTGCTTCTGAATACAAAATACCTGTTATTAATATTATCTTGAACAATAACTTTTTGGGAATGGTTCGACAGTGGCAGACCTTTTTCTATGATGAGCGATACTCTGAGACCGATTTGAGCTATCAGCCAAACTATAAAGCCGTAGCAGAGGCGTGTGGTGGAATTGGGTATGATGTCACTACCAAAGAGGAGTTTGATACCGCACTCAATGATGCCATTGCCAAAGATCGTGTTGCCTTTATCAATGTGGCAGTCAGTCGATTTGAAAATGTATTGCCAATGGTTCCCGCAGGTGGAGCGTTGTATAATATGATCCTATCTGATAAAAGTGAGGAGAAGTAATGGCTGAAGCAAGAAGAGTAATATCAATTTTGGTAGAGAATGAGAGTTCGGTACTCTCTCGTGTCTCTGGGTTGTTTGCAGGTCGTGGGTACAATATTGAAACCCTCACTGTAGCACCTATTCCTAATAGCAATCGTTCGCGTATTACAATTGTTACCAAAGGTAATGAGAGAATCTTAGAGCAGATAACCAAGCAACTACATAAGCTTATCCCTGTCTATAAAGTAGTGGAGCATGAGGAGATGGTAGAGAAGGAGATGGTTATGGTTAAGTTCCCTATTGAGGAGAGTTTAGCAGATATCCAAGCCCTGTGTGAAGCCTATAATGGAGGGATTGTCAATGTGGATATTGATATGATTATTGGTATGGTTGCGGATGAGCCTAATCGTGTGAAACACTTTATTGAGGCAAGCAGACGTTATAACCCCTTGGAGACAGTTCGTGGTGGGGTTGTGGCAATAGAGAGATAGTTATCTAATCTTAAGAGTAAGGTATCTCCTTGCTCTAATAATATATTATTATAGAAAGAAAATTTATGAAACTAAGTCAAATATGTCAAGCAATCGGCATTGAATTTAATGCTCAGGATCTTGAGATTAGTGGACTTCATACACTTATCGATGCAGACGATACTCAAATCTCCTTTTTTAATGATAAAAAATATGAAAATCAACTTCCCATAACTAAGGCAGCAGCTGTTCTTATCTCTCAAGAGTATGCCAATCTATTGCCCCCTAGTACTGTTGCACTAATTACAGATGAGCCTTATCTTAAGTTGGCATTGGCTTCTAAATTTTTTGCACACAAGATATCAACCAAACAAGATGAGCCAATATCAGGAGTGGGGTGTGATATTGATCCTCAGGTGCGTTTTGGGGTGGGAGTAAGGCTAGGAGATGATGTAACGATTATGGCGGGGGTTTATATTGGTGATAATGTGACAATTGGCTCAGGAACCCTTATCTATCCCAATGTAACGATCTATCATCACTCAAAAGTAGGGCAAAACTGTATTATTCATTCAGGGACTGTTATTGGCTCAGATGGGTATGGTTTTGCACATACAAAGCAGGGAGAACATATCAAGATCTATCAAAATGGTAATGCCATTATTGAAGATAATGTGGAGATAGGAGCAAACTGTGTCATTGATCGAGCTGTTTTTGGCTCTACCTATATACGCCAAGGATCTAAACTTGATAATCTGATTCAAATTGCACACAACTGTGATGTAGGAGAGTACTCATTAATGGCATCACAGGTAGGATTGGCAGGTTCTACTACCACAGGACGTAATATTGTTATGGGAGGACAGAGTGGTACAGCAGGGCATCTGCATATTGGTGATTTTGTGACCATAGCAGGAAAGGGAGGCGTGACCAAATCACTTCCCTCAGGAAAAACCTATGCAGGTTTCCCAGCCATAGATCATAAGCTTTGGTTGAAACTTCAAGCAAAAATTTCTATGTTGGTAAAAGGAAAAAAGTAATATCTTAAATTATACTAAAGAATAAAAATATTATAATTAGATTAATATTTTTTTAAGGTAATAATTTATGTCTATATTAAAACCCATTGCAACAGATAAAGAAATTAAACTCAACCCAAAACGAATGATTGTGAGCAAAACAGATACAACAGGAAAGATCATCTATGGAAATGATTATTTTTGTGAGATATCAGGCTATAAAGAGAGTGAGCTTATCTCCTCTCCTCATAGTATTTTAAGACACCCTGATATGCCAAAAGCGGTCTTTTATCTTATGTGGGATTATCTAAAGGCGGGTAGAAATATCATGGCGGTGGTCAAAAATATGACCAAATATGGTGATTATTATTGGGTAACAACAGACTTTGATATCAAGCGAGATAACCTTGGTAATATTAAATACTATGTTGCCTATCGACAAGCTGCTCCTAAACAGGTAGTTGTTGAGATAGAGAGACTCTATCGTAAGCTTTTGGCAATAGAGAAAGAGCATGACATGAAAGCCTCTATTAGTTATCTTGAAGCATTCTTAGAGGAGAAGGGGATGAACTATGATCAATATATAGAGAATCTTGCCAAGCCCAAAGGGTTAGCCGCTATCTTTTTTGAGAAGATGAAGCGATTTTTTTAGTCTTAAGAGAACTTTAACTCTTGCGCAAAAAAGTTTTGAGTAATCTCTCGCATCTCATTAATCTCTGTGATACGATTAACCTCATTGCGAAAAGCGGCCGCTCCTTGGTAACCAATCTTTGAGTAGGTATGTAGATGTTTTCTAAACATCACAGCCCCATACTCTCCAAAATGAGCAATCATCTGATCAAAATGCTCCAAAACCACTGCTTGAATCAGTTTTGGGGTTGGATTGGTTGGCTCTTTCCCCTCTAGGATGGTTGCCTTCATCAATTGAAAGATCCATGGCTTTCCAACAGCCCCACGCCCTACCATAATCCCATCAGCACCAGTATGCTCTAGTACCCATTTGGCTTTTTGAGGGGTGGTGATATCTCCATTGGCAATGACAGGAATAGAGATGGCCTGTTTGATCTCCTTGATCGCATCATAATCGACAGGGGCTTTGTAGCGTCCTGATCGGGTACGCCCATGTACAGCGATAAAATCTGCGCCATTATCCTCACAAACTTTTGCCTGTTCAATATGATTTTTTTCATTGAAGCCCAAACGCATCTTGACAGAGGTATAGGGTTTGTTGGAGTATTTTTTGATAGTAGCTATCGCCTCTCCCATTGCTTTTAGATCTGTTAGCAGAGAGCTTCCTTGTAGGTTATTGACCACTTTTGGAGCAGGACAACCACAATTTAGATCGATAATATCCACACCATCTTGTTGATTGATAAGCTCAACTGCTTTTTGAATCACATGAGGATTAGATCCTGCAATTTGAATACTGTATGGCTCCTCAAGAGGACTCTTTTCTAGCATCTTAAGGGTACGTTTGTTTTGAAATGCCAAAGCATTGGAGCTAATCATCTCACTAACAGTAAGATCTGCACCAAACTTTTTGACAACAGAGCGAAAAGGAAGATCGGTAAACCCTGCCAAAGGGGCAAGGGCAAAGAGAGGAGAGGAAAAATCGAGTTGAGGCATCTATATTTTAGGCATCATTACAGATATGTTTGATATTCATTAGATCTGTAATTTTATATTTTTTATGCTCTTTTTTGAGATCATATAGGGCTCTAAATCGCATAAACTCATCTTCATCATGCTCATCAAGATACTCCCCTGCCTTTTCGATCATCTCATAATCAAAAAGAAGGTAGAGATATGCTGTCTGTGCCTTGGGATACTGCCGATCATAACTTCTAAAGAGCTTTAGATTATCATCAGGAGAGAATTGCTTTTTGGTAATATTGGCAATCAAGAGATAATCACTACACTTAAACTCCTTGTTGAGATCACCGATAAACTCATCAAGAATAGCTTGTGTTAATTCCAAATCATCATCACGAGTAACACGGCTAATAAGGGTCATAAAGCTATCTCGCGTAAATATTTTGCTATATTTTCTCGCTTTTAGGAAGTTGACATTTTGTGCGAATATATTCAGTGCTTTCTCAAACACCTCTTGAGTGTACTGCTCTTTATTTTGCAATACCACCTCAACAAAGTTTTTATCCTTATCTAAGCAGTTAAGATTATTTTTGATAACAAGTGGATTATCATTGGAGAGCATTTTTGAGAGTTTTTTCTCTTTGAAATCTACACACTCACCTTTGTCAATCTCTGAGATAATATTTAAAGCACTCTGAATCTTCTCTGAGACACCATCCACCGTTCTTGTCACTTTGAGAGTAGAGACTTGCAAAAGAGAAGCAGTCTCTTTGAGCTTAGGAAGATTAAACTTCTGTGCCTTTGGCTCATTAAGTAGTGACCAATAGAGAGCATTGTTTAGATTGTCACTATCCTTTTCCCATCGTCTAAATTTAAAAAAATTTTTGGTTCCATAGAACATCATATGAACGATAGATGCCAACATCAACAAAAACATAGGAATAACTACCCATACTGCAATAGGAAGGGTAAGATTAACTCCCCAAAAGTTATGAGTATACTCATTGGGGTTAAAAGTATAGATAAAAATTCCAACCATTGCCATTAAGACTATTGATGCTAGTGTATACAATCCTAAACGCATAAAGACTCCTCTTATGTTTATTTCATCTGTTTTTCAACTACTTCTCTACAGGTAATACAGTAACGAGCAAAGATTTTAACTTTGAGGCGTTCAATGTTAATCTCCTCTTCACACATTTCGCAAATACCATAAAGATTATCACTAATTTTATCTAAAGCGAGTTCAATTTCTGCTAATTCTTTGGCTTGTTGATCCAAAATTGCATTATCTACCGCTCGTCCTAGTGAGGTAGAGGCATGATCTGCTTCATCGCGTAAATCATTACTACTCATCTGATCCATCTCTGAAGAGGTGATATTTAAATTACTCTTAATTCTCTCTCTTCTCTCCTCTAGTGCATTCTTGAAAAATTCTATCTGTTCACTATTTAACATAACTATAATATCTCCTAAATTATTTATGATAAGGATGGTTATTTAAAATGGTTAATCCTCTAAATATTTGCTCCATCAATACCACTTTGGTCAGTTTATGTGACAATGTAATTTTACCAAAAGAAATCGATTTATTACATTTGTCTAAAAAACCTCTCTCAAAGCCGAAAGCTCCACCAATAAAGAAGTTAACAACCCCTTTATCCTTAAACAAATTTGAAAATTCATAACTATCTAACTCCTTACTTGAAGGATCCAATGCAATATTAAATCCCCCCGATAAATATCTATCAAATGTAAGCGTATAAGATTTTTGTGAAGCTGCTGTGGATATCTCATGCGCCTTAGCAATATCTTTAGTAAATATCTCAAAAATCTCTACTTTTGCAAAAGGTTTGGTAATTTTTGTATAGTGTTCAATCAATGGCGTATAGAGCCTATCTTTTGATTTTTTATCAACAATATAGATATTAACTTTCATAAAGATCACTCCCAATGACGCGGTAGGTAATCTCATCACCAAACCTGTCTGTTCTCTTAACACCACCAATAAGCGCAACTGGGTGTTTAGAGAGTTTGGCAAGTTCTAGGGCATGATCGCCTAAGATTTTGGCATCTTTTTTGGTTGTAGTTCCTCGATATGCCCCTAATCCAATATAGTCCAAGTCCAACTTGTTGGCTTGGAGAATCTCCATCTCATTATGTGTGGAGAGTCCCAATATCTTCTCTCCAATAACCTCTCTTATTTTTTGAACAGCACAAGAGAGATCTTGGGAGTATTGACGAATGTCCTCTTGTCCTAGATGCAATCCATCTGCCTCATCGATAAGCAAAAGTTGATCATTGATAATTAATTTTCCATGATAACAGTGACGAATAACCCTTAAATCCTCTCGCTGCTCCTCTAGTGAAGCCAACTTATTACGATACTGCAAAAGGGGTACTGTTTTTGGATTGAGTTTTTTGACAAAAGAGCATAGAGAGACCTTGCGTTGCAAAAGTGTCTCTTTGTCAATAAGTGCGTAGATCATCTAAGAGGCGTTTATTTTTGGATTATCTTTGAGAAAGAGGGTAAGCAGGTCTGCTACGGTTTTTTTCATATCATTTCGATCCACAATCATATCAATTAATCCATGTTCAAGAAGAAACTCTGAACGCTGGAATCCTTCAGGAAGGTCTACTCCTACGGTCTGCTTGATAACTCTCTGTCCTGCGAAACCAATCAATGCTCCAGGTTCAGCGATAATAATATCCCCCAACATAGCAAAAGAGGCAGAGACTCCACCCATAGTAGGATCAGTCAGAATAGAGATAAATGGTAGCCCCTCTAGGTGTAGACGATTGAGTGCCGCGGATGTTTTGCTCATCTGTAAGAGAGAAAAGGTACTCTCTTGCATTCTTGCTCCTCCTGAGGCTGATATGATAATAAATCCACACCGTTTCTCTATAGCACGGTTGATTCCACGAACAATCTTCTCCCCCTCAACAGAGCCTAAACTCCCTCCCATAAAAGAGAAGTCAAAGATAACAATCTCTGTCTCAACACCATTAATGGTACATGAACCACTAACCACCGAAGAGGTCTTTCCTGTTTTGGCTTTTGCCTCATCGAGACGTTTTTTGTAAGACTTTTTATCCACAAATTTAAGAGGATCAATTGGAGCAAGTGAAGCATCATGCTCTACAAAACTATCCTCATCACAGAGAAACTCTACCCTTTTTTTGGCATTAATTCTAAAGTGATTATTACATTTTGGGCAGACATTACATTTGGATTCGACCTCTTTATAATACATAAGTGCTAAACATTTTGGGCATTTAATCCAATTACTCTGCTCATTTTCTTTGTTGTCATTTCCTATCATACTAGAGAAAAGATTTGCAAAATTCATTTTGTAGGCTCCACGGTAATTTTCTTGGTGCAACTATACCATAATCGTTATCAAGAAAAACTAAACTCTATCTTAAGTAGCAATAATCATTAAAATTTTTGATATACCAAGTCCCATAAAGGTACCAATAATGTAACCCATCATCGCCATAAGTACACCAATTGGGATAAGTGCTTTGTGATAAGCTCCTGCTAAAATTGGGGCAGAGGCAACCCCTCCAATATTAGCAAGTGATGCCACCCCCAAAGAGAAGAGATCTAATTTAAAAATTTTGGCAAAAAGTACCATAACAGAGGCATGAATCATAATAATAATAAAACCAGCAACAATATAAAGGGGTGCTTGTGCCAACTCTGCAAAATTTGCACGAGAGGCGATTAGAGCGACAATCAAATAGAGCATTACATTAGCAAGTATCGAAGCAGATTGATGCTTTGAGAGGGGAGTCATTCCCATTATAATCCCTGCAATAGTTGCAAAGAGTACTACCCATGTGGTTTGGGTAAAGAAATCAGTAGTAGGTAGCAATAGTGCCAACTCCTGTGCCACAACAGAGACCATAAGCGACAAGCCCAAAAGCATAAAAAGAGAGGGAAAAGTGACTGCTTCTATTTTTCTATCTTCAAGTTGCTCCTTGAGACTCTCCAATATAGTACCATCTGCACCACTCCATCGATTAAAACCTTTTGCCAAAGGGACTAATGCTAAGAGAATCATCACCCAAATAGCATAATCAATAGAGTCAATCAACAGCACATATCCCATCTTGCTATCAGGAAGCGCCAATGCTCCCTGTATGGCTACCATATTGCCTGTCCCTCCCATCCAAGAACCACTCAACGCACCAAAGGCTTTCCATGCGCTAGAATCAAAAGAGTCATGCAAGAAAGCAAACATCACAATAAATCCAATGCCAATACTTAGCGAAGCCAAAAAGAATGTAAGCAGAATCTTTCGTCCCAATTTAAGGATCTTGCGAATATCACTCTGAAGCAACATCAAGAAGATCATAGCAGGAAGGAGATTGGACTTAACGCCTTTATAGAGCATATTGATCTGCTCCGTTTTACTCCAAACCCCAAGCGATGCCAGAGTCATAATCGTAAAATAGAGGATCACAATAGCAGGTAGATACTCAAAGAGTCTGCTTCTACTACGTGATTCAAGATAGACCAATAGAGAAGCGATAAAAACAAGCAACGAAAGAAATGGAAAAGCAGTTTGAATCATGATATGGTTCCTATCTGTTTTAGATCATCTAAGAGAAGAAATTCTATCTTCTGATCCTTAATAATAGCAATTTTTTTTTGACAGACCAAAGAGGGTAGGGAGATATAGTTATCCATGATTTGACCTTGATGGAAATGCCCCTCTATAATGAGTCTATTTTGGGGATAGTAGGTTTTGATTTTATTAACTTTGGTTCTAAAGTTTTGAAACTTACCACAAATTTTTTTCTTTTGGAGTTTTCTTCTACGATGGTTAATAATGGGTTTTTCTAATGGTCTAAGGAGTGTAAGGGTTATTGGATTTCTTAATATCCTAGAGTAGAGGTTATATCCAAATCCTGTATCATAGAGATCTCCATGGGCAAGGTAGATCTCCTTGTCTCCTAGATGAAAGAGAACAGGCTGTTTAACCCTTGGGTAGAGCTTAATATGAGGAAAGATCTCTTTTAGACAAAAGTCATGATTCCCCTCAAAATAGTATATCTCTAGGGTTGTTGAGAGTTTTTGTAATAGCAAGATCACTTTTTTAGAAAAGGTTTGGATATACTCATTGTATCCAAAAAGTAGATCAAAAATATCTCCTACCAAAAAGAGTTGAGGGGGAGAGATAGTTTGCTTCTCAATTAATTCTAAAAGAGTAAGCAGTGCATTGCCATGGTGAGGATAGTGTGCATCTGCTACAAATATAGCACCCTCTTTTATGATTGTTGGCATGAGAGACAGAGACCATAAAGGTTAATTTGAGAATATTTGATCTGGAAGTTTTCAATTTTGAGAGCTTTTTGTCTATTTGGAGTGATTTTGCTATCTTGAATTGTACCACATGACTGGCAGATTAGATGTATGTGATCCTCTTTTTTGAGCTCATATTTAGATTTCTCTCCATTCATTGGAACCTCTATAATGACACCATTTTGTTGCATTAGAATAATATTTTTATAGATGGTTGCAAGAGATAGGGTAGGGTATAGCTCTTTGACATGGTCATAGATCTCATCAATATTAATATGTCCTGCTTGGTCTATTGCTTGAAGTATAGAGGTGCGTTGTATGGTGGCTTTTAGATTACTGTTTTTTAGAAGATCAATATAGTTTGTCATAATCTATTGCTCTGCTTTTTATAGAGTAGATATCTAAATATTACAATTTAGATATCTAAGAGATACTCGTTTATAGCTCATCCGCATGTTTTGCAAGATACTCTGCCACACCTTCTGTGTCGGCTTTCATCCCCTCATCACCTTTTGCCCAACCTGCTGGACAGACTTCTCCATGTTCATTGGTAAAGAGCATAGCATCAACCATTCTGATCATCTCGTCGATATTTCTTCCTAATGGAAGGTCATTGATTACTGCGTGTCTTACAGTTCCATCAGCATCAATAAGAAATGATCCTCTAAGTGCAACAGATTCATTTAGAAGAACATCATAGTCTCTAGCAATTTGTTTGTTAAGATCAGCTACAAGTGGGTAGCGTACTTGTCCAATTCCACCTTTGTTAACAGGTGTCTCTTTCCAAGCAAAATGAGAGAACTGAGAGTCAACAGAGACACCAATTACATTAATCCCTCTACTAGTAAATTCATCAAGTCTATGGTCAAAAGCAATTAACTCTGAAGGACATACAAAAGTAAAGTCAAGTGGATAGAAAAAGAGTACAGCACCTTTTTCTCCAAGGTTTTCCATAAGATTAAAATCTTCAACGATTTGGTTATTGCCAAGAACGGCAGCTGCTGTAAAATCTGGTGCTTTATTGGTTACGATCATAAGAATTTCCTTGTTTTAAATAATAATTTTTATTAACAAGGAAATTATATCTTTAATTTTTTAAAGTAAGATGAAATCACTCTTTTTATTTTGCTCTTGATTTGTCTTTGCCGTATGTGTTAAAAGAGAATTAGATTTTCTACGCTATAATGTGATAAAATAAAAGTATATTAGAGACATAGGGAAAGCATCAATATGAAATATATCGTATACGCAGTAACGCTTAGTTTTTTGGTAGCATGTGGTAATCAAGATCACCAATCTACAAAGGGAGTACATCTTCTTAATAATGAAATCTCCAAAGCAAAGTCTGAAGTTGTCAATATAGAAGAGAACAAAACAGAGCCTATTGTCTCTACAGAGATAAAAATAGATAGTACTACTACTCCTACGAGTATTGCTTCTGATTTAAATCTTACTAAAACCAATACGCCCCCCCAATTGGCAGTGGTCGAAGAGAGTAGTAGTTTGAGATCTCTTTTGCCTATTGAGATCAATATGACCACATCTGTAGATTCAAAAATAGAAGAGAATAGTACCCTCAATATGACTCATTTGGTAACAGATCAGGAGAGTAGAGTATCCATGCCAATAGATAGAGTCAAACTTGCAGAGATTGAAGCAAAAATGAGAGAAGAGCTACTCTCTCTTAAAATTCAGCATGAGCAATCACTCAAAGAGATGGAGTTGGCAATCAAAAAAAATCAAGCACTTCAAATCAAAGAGATAGAGATGACAAAATTGGCTCAAGAGCAAGAGATTCAAAAACAAAAAGCCTCTGATGAGAAGGAACTCTCTACTATTAAATTGAGTAACCAACAAAAAATTGAGATGGCAAAAATCGCCTCCCAAAAAGAGTTGGAGGCAAAACAAAAAGCGATAGAAGAGGCAAGAGTTATTTATGAAAAAGAGGTTGCCTTAGCAAAACTCAAAACCCAAAGAGAGTTGGCTCAACGTCAAGAGCGAGTTAAACTTGCAGAGGCAAAAAGAGAGAAAGAGGTTGCCTTGGCAACCCTGAAAAGTGAAAAGATCAATAGTGATAAAAGATTAGAGTTTTATAAAATGATCGCGATAATTATTACAGGATTGATTGTTTTTGGTCTATTGATTCTCTATTTTATTATTCAGCGAAAACGTAAAAATGAACTTAAACTTCAAGAGAATGAACTGCGACACAAAGAGTATCTGGAAGCGAGTAAACAGCACAATGAACATGTTAAGAGGATGCTAGAGATTATTACTGATGAGGGGATGGATAAGGGGATTAAAAAAGAGATGATGAGGTTATTAAAAGATCAAAGCTCTCAAGCCAATTTGATCGAGCATAAGGGGTAGATAGAGCCTCCTTAGCTAAGCTGAATCACCACAACCGCAATGGCAAATCCCCCATCGTGAGCAATAGAGAGAGATGTGGTTTGGATTTTGTGATAGGCTTGTGCTTTGGGGGAGAGTCTGAAGTGGGGTGCGTTTTTGTCATCTTTGTAGAGAATAATATCATGAAAGCCAAGTTCTGCACCAATGCCACAACCCAAAGCCTTTGAGATTGCCTCCTTTGCAGCCCAGTATCCTGCAATGCTCTCTATTTTTGAGGAGAGTCTCTGCTCCTCTAGGCTCAAAAACTTATTGAGAAACTTCTCTCCAAATTTTGTGTATGATCTCTCTATTCTGCTAATGGCGGTAATATCCGTTCCTATTTTCATAAAGTTAGTTTAGCAGATTTTTGGATAAAATTAGTAAAAATTAATCAATCAAAGAGAGATATGGAAACAATATTTGCATTTATAGGCACACCCTTTGTTATTTTTATGCGTAAGATGGAAGAGTTTGGTAGATTTGTGATCTTTCAACTTCATCTGCTTCCGTTGATGTTCAAACGTCCATGGCGAATCAAACAGCTATTTGAACAGACAGAGGTGGTAGCGATTGGAACCTTTGGGGTGATTTTTTTGACGGCTCTTTTTTTGGGGTTGATCGAAGCGGTTCAACTCTATCAAGGGTTTAGTAAGTTTGGTGCGGAGAACTTTATGGGGTATACGATCTTTATCTCTATTAGTCGGGAGTTGGCACCTCTTTTGGCAGGATTGATGGTCACAGCACAAGCGATCTCCTCAATGGCAGCAGAGCTTGGAACGATGAGAGTTACTGAGCAGATTGATGCGATTGAGACACTTGCCGTAGACTCCAAAAAATTTTTGGTAATTCCTCGTATTATTGCCACAACCCTTGCTGTTCCTCTATTGGTGATTGCTTTTGATTTTATCTCCAATAGTTCAGCTTTTTTGATGGCTTGGATCGCTCTGGATATGAATCCTGTGGTCTATGCAGATAGCATCAAACAGCTTCTGCACTTCTCTGATATCGGTTCAGGAATGCTCAAAGGATTAATATATGGTTATCTTATTGGAAGTATTGGAACCTATGTGGGGTATCACACCTCAGGTGGGGCCAAAGGGGTAGGAGTCTCAACCACCCGAGCCGTGGTATTGGCTTCGGTGACGATTTTTATTGCGGATCTCTTCTTGTCTATTATCTTCTTGGCACTTGATTGGTAGCCTAACGATATCGTGATCGTGTTCCTCCAAACTTAAAAGTCCCTACAATGCCGATGGTATTACCATTGGCAGTTTGGGTATTATCCCCTTTGAGGGTATAATCAATAAACGTTGCTTTGACACCAATGGCAAAGGTATCCTCAAAAGAGTATTGTGCCTGTAGTACACCACCCCATGCACTCTCAAACTCATGGTTGATCTCCTCTCTGCCAAAGCGACCATCCAACTCAGGAGAGAGATGATAGGTTATCCCTCCTCCAAATTTGAAATCCTCTACTTTGACAAAAGCTAGTGCAGAGAGTGGTATGGTACTCCATGTTATATCACCATTATCTGCATCATCTGTATCAAATTTATAGCCAACAAGAAACTGCATCTCTAAGTTACTAGCAGGATCATCCATAGCGACCCCCGCTTCAAAGGTAAGCCCATCACCAGCATCAATAGTATAGTCACTCTCATAATCATGCTGGATAGTGACCAGTTCATCACCTCCCCCTTCAAATGAGATCTGCAAGAGAGGACGAATCATATTGGCTTGAGCCAGACTAAAGAGTGTTATAAAAAATAGAGAAGTTAATCGGTAGTACATGGTTAATCCTTTTTTAGATGATTATATCTAATTATTGTGTATTTATTATGCCTAGTAGCAGATGAATATTGCGTTATTGTTCCTCTTGTTAAGAATATTTAAGGATGCTACCTTATACTACGTTTCAAAAACGAGAATTAATTATGATAAAACCAATTATTGGTACTATTGACTTCATAGAGTCCCTCAGAGGGAAAAAAGCAACTTTTATGTTGGCACTTAGCAATACGGATACTGCTAAGATAGAGGGAATTACCCAAGCGGGAATTCCTGGCATGATCTACCTTACCCCCACACTTGATAGTGAGTTTCTCTGCACAGGAGAGGTGCGAAGCCTCAAAAATATCGCCCAAACCCCCAAAGGGGTTCCCACTCCAGCACTAATTACCAGAGGAGTACATCTACTTGCTCCTTATGGGCGTATTGAGTTACTTGATTTAGGCATAGAGATCAAGCCTGATATCAACTACTTTCAACTTCATGAGTTTGATATCTCCCCAAGCAAGAGCATCGCCCAAGGGGCAGGTATTGATGCCCAAGCCATTTTTGAGAAGGGGGTTAATTTTGGACATGCCTATCAGCCAAAGGATGACTATATTATATTAGGAGAGTCAGTTCCTAGTGGAACAACCACTGCTTTGGCAACAGCTTTGGGCTTAGGGTATGATACCAAATCGTGTTTCTCTAGCTCTTTTAAGGATGTTCCTAATGAGATACGAGAGGAGACGCTCAACCTTGCTCTCTCTCAGATAAAAAGCGATGATGAACTCTTTGATATTCTCTCAAAAGTGGGTGATAATATGTTGATTTTCAATGCAGGATTTATCCTTGGACTCAACAATAAAATACCACTCATTCTAGCAGGGGGGACACAGATGGCAGCGGTACTTCTTATTGTCAATAGGGTATTAGAGATTATGGGAGGAAGCATAAATAGCTCCAATCTTGCACTCTGTACAACTAAATGGGTTGCCCAAGATCAACAGAGTGATATCAAGAGACTCTTAGAGATGTTGAAATTTCCCATCCAAGCTTACTACAGTGAGTTTGATTTCTCCATGAGCCAACATCCTGCCCTCAAACTCTATGATCAAGGGGAGGCAAAAGAGGGTGTTGGTGCGGGTGGTGCATTGATCTATGGGTTACTTAATGGCGTTAATCAAGAGCAGATCACGCGTAAGGTAGAGGAGTTTTTGGGATAGATGAAGATCCTATATTATGGTGGACAGAGATCAGGCAAGAGCCGACTCGCAGAGCAAAAAGCCATAGAGCTTACTTATGATAAAAAACCCTACTATATTGCTACCTATGATAATAGCTATAGTGATGAGGAGATGCTAGAGCGTATCTATCAACATCAATGGCAACGCCAAGATCGATTTATCACTATTGAAGAGCCATTTGATCTCCCTTTGGTTATCAACCAACGAGGAACCTACCTTATCGACTCCATCTCTATGTGGATTCTCAATACAATGGAGATAGCAATCGAAGAGCTTTTTGAGCAACTTGAGCAACTCTCTCAAAGGGATGCCAATATTGTTTTTGTCCTTGATGAGGTAAACATGGGGGTTATCCCCATGGAGAGAGAGAGCAGAGTATTTGTGGATCGCTCAGGTATTATAGGAGCTAAAATTGCCAACTTTTGCGATGAAGTTTATGAGGTCAAACTAGGCATAGCAAAAAGGCTGAAGTAATCAATACTCAAGATTGATGCTACTGCATCTGTATCTTCTTAAGGAGTGTCTCTAATCCCAAATCTACTTTGACTTGTGGCAAAAAAGACTCCTCTTCCTCTAAACTAATGGTAACAAAATCTACATCATCTGCCCCTAGCTTATCTCGTATCATCTTTTTGATACGATACAAAGAGCTAACTTCATCTACCAAAATACCTTGAATCTCAGGCACATTGGCAATAAAAATTTTCCCCTCAGCAAATGGTATAATATCTTTTGTCTCTAAACCTCGATTCTTGGCTACAGCATTTACAAAGTTATGATAGGTAGGTTTGAGAAGATGATTGACCATATACTCTCTATTCTCCTTGTCAATCTTTGCCAACATAGAGATGGGTTTTTTGAACTTACCTGCGGCGATATAATCCTCCTCTACACCCACTTTTTTTGCCAACTCACCAAAGTTATAGTGAGGCATAATGACCCCAATAGAGCCAACAATAGCATTTTTGTTGGCATAGAGTGGTCGAATGGCTGATGCGATATAGTATCCACCACTAGCAGCGATTGAGTCCACATACATGGTTATATTGATATCCTTTTGATAGGCTTTTAGATACTCACTTAACTCCTCACTCGCAGTAGGAGATCCCCCAGGAGATCCCATAATAAATAGCACTGATTTGTACTCTTTCTCCTCTTTGATCTTATCAAGTCTCTCCATCACTTTGGTGGTAAACTCCTCTGTCACCTCTTGGTTATAGCGAATGACTGCTACTTTATTAGAGGAGGTACTCACCTCTTCAAACATACCCATCTTGGAGAAATACATCCCAATAAAGAGAATCTCAGAAATCAATATCACACCGATAATCCATGCCTTTAAATTACTAATAAATATCTGTCTTTTCAGTGCTTTTATCTCATAATCTTTTACATCAGCCAATAAAAATCCTTTTTAATCTTAATCTAATCTAAATCTATATAGAATCCAAATTATATAGTCTTATCGATTAAAAAAGGGGCTAAATTTGCATAATATCTCTATCTTTGGTACCAGTTCTGATGCAGGAAAATCAACCGTAACATTTGTTGTTGCCAAAATGCTCCAAGATTTGGGTTTTAGCGTTGCACCATTCAAGGCACAAAATGTCTCCAACAATGCCATGGTCTGTGAGGATGGATCAGAGATAGCCGTGGCACAATACTTTCAATCTGAAGTGCTAGGCATTACCCCCACATATCATATCAATCCCATACTCCTAAAATCAGGACGAAAAAGTTCTGCTTCGCTTATTGTCAACGGTAAGAGTGTCGCTACCAAAGATGTTAGAGCCTACTACCGTGATCTTGAGAGACTAAAACCCATTGTCAAAAAGGCATTCTCCTATCTTGATGAGCGATATGATTGTGTTGTCGCTGAGGGGGCAGGTAGTCCTGTTGAGCTAAATCTTATGGACAAGGATCTCTCTAATATCTACATTGCCACAGAGTTTAATACCAAGATTATTCTTGTTGCTGATATCGAAAAAGGGGGTGTATTTGCCTCTATTTGGGGGGTCTATAATCTGCTTCCCAAACAACTCAAAGAGAATGTTGTTGGGGTCATTGTCAATAAGTTTAGAGGGGATCTTAGTCTATTTGATGAGGGTATTCGTATTATTGAAGAGGAGTTTATGATCCCTGTTTTGGGAGTGCTTCCCTATATCCCTTTCAATTTGGGCTTTGAGGACTCCCAATCACTCATAAACTACCAACAAAAGAGCCTTCCTGATGCCAAAAAAGTGGGCGTTATTGCCTATCCTACTATGAGTAACTATAATGATTTTGAGCCACTTATTGCAGATGAAGCGATCTTATTAGAGTTTGTCCAAAGCCATATAGATCTAAGTAAATTTGATCAAATTATTCTCCCTGGCTCCAAACTAGTCGTAGAGGATCTGCTTTGGCTCAAAGCCTCAGGACTCTTTGAACAGCTTCAAGAGTACCAAGGAGAGATCTTGGGGATTTGTGGTGGTTTTCAGATGATGTTCAACCAGATCAATGATCAAGAGATGATAGAGAGTGCCACCCCTATTACTATCCGTGGTTTAGGATTTATCGATGATGAGATTATCTTCCAAAGAGAGAAGATTGTCCGACGAGGCAACTACCATATCTTTGGTCGCATGATCGATGGCTTTGAGATTCATCACGGCATAAGCCACAAATACCCTCTCTACTATCAAGCCGAAAATATCAAAGGAACATTTGTTCATGGACTCTTCAATGACGACAAATTCAAAGCCCACAAGAGAAGCCAAATAGATCACTTTGTAGATCAAATGAGCAGAAGAGTAGATCTCAAAAGAGTCCTTGTTTGTTAATAGTTTTTTAAATGGCTTGTTGATCAAACCACCACATAAAAGCAAAGAGCAGTCCAGATGTTTTGGCTACAGATTCATCATACATAAATGCTTTTGCTTTAGAGATAGGTAGCTCGATAACTTCAATTAATTCACTCTCAATGCCACCACCCCTATGAGTGTGCATCGATTCATCTACCTCAACATAAAAAATCGTCTGTCGAGATCCTGCAAATCCTACGGCATTATTGACCATGGTAATACGTTTGATATCTTCAATACAGACGCTATAGCCACACTCTTCAAAGATCTCCTCTTGGGCAATTTGCACCAAAGATAGCTCCTTGTCCACAATACCTGCACAGAGTTCAACCGTTAATCCATCCTGTTCTCCACCCATATAGACAGCGGGACGAAACTGCTTGACCAATACAAAACTCTCATGCTCTTTATGGTAGATTAATATCGCTACAGAGTCATGTGCTTTTACTACCTCCCAACTCTTGGCAATACCATTTTGTCTATAGGTGACATATCCTGCTTGGATAAACTTTGGATTTTTTAACTCATGTAGTTCAAATGCTTCTATTCTATTTTCCATTACCAACCTAAACTTTTATAATAACTCTTCATTTTAGGGGAGACTGAACGCTCATCAATACTACTCCATATATAAGAGGGGCGATTGGCATCAAAGATCTCATCAATAATCTTAGTATACTTATTCTTTCGTCGCAAAAATGCCTTTTTGCCTTTGCCCCATAACCCTTTGCTTTTGAACTTGACCATCTGCATAGGATTGATAGGTCGTCCATTTTTGTAGATCCCAAGATGAAGGTGTGGTCCTGTACTACGTCCTGTATTTCCCACATATCCAATCACCTCTCCTTTGGAGACATACTCCCCCACTTTGGCTTTGCGTCTGCTTTGGTGAGCATATAAGGAGACATATCCATCTGCATGTTTGATCTTGATGACATTCCCATATCCCCCTTTCCATCCTGAAAAGATCACCTTCCCATCAGCAACTGCCAATATGGGGGTTCCCGTTTTGGCACCAAAGTCTGTTCCAAGGTGGGCTTTCCATCGTTTGAGCACAGGATGGAATCGTCGATGGATAAAGGGGGAGGTGATACGAATATGTTTAAGTGGTCGTCCCATATACTTTTTGACAAGCTCTTTCCCCTCTTCATCATAATACTTACCATCCGTATGCATAAAGACATAGTGACGTTTTTTACGTGTCTCCATCATCGCTACTTTGATACTAGGTACGCCAATGGGTTGCCCCAGACGCATCTTCTGATCATAGACAATTGCCAAACGATCGCCCTTTTGAATTGCTCTAAAATTAATGGAGTGCTTAAGTACCTTAGTAAACTCAATGGCAAGTCGTCGATTTTTTACTTTTTTGATGATATCAGATTGAGGAGAGGAGGTAACAGGGAGTTGAGCAATATAGGTATCTTTTTTGTAGGCAACAGGGATAATCTCCAGCTTGTACCCTTGTGGCGTACGATAGAGATGGAGTTGTAACTCCTCTCCTATTGGAATTAGCGTTTGTAGCAATACACCATTACTAGCAACCATCTCATAATAGCGACGCTTATCATTAATCTCTGAGATTAATTGTGCGTCATCTTTGTCTAGCTCATCAATTATATCTGTTGGTATATGATGAATCTCCAAGTAGCTCTCAAAATCAAGACCTTTTTTCCAGATGTCATGATTGACCTTTGCAGAGAAGAGAACTGATGTAAAAAGTATCAAAAATATACTCTCTTTAAGTAACCATATCTTATACAATAAGACCCCTGTTTATTTTATATATTCAATTATAACCAATAGTTACCCTTATCTATCCTTATGAAAAAAGAGAAAACTATCTATTTAAAGAACTTTTTAATAGTATTCTACTTCTCTATAGAGATTACTATTTCAAAATATGATATAAACTAGAGTTATCCATTAAAAAATAATTGATCCTATTCTTTTTGGTAGATATCTGTATTGGTGGATAGATTATCTTCATAATTCTCTTTCTCTACTCTGTTTGAAAATTTAGGACGTATTAATCTTTTGCAAGTATAATCGTACAACCTAAATTTTCAAGGAAAATTATGAAAAAAACCCTACTTATTCTATTGAGTAGCCTTAGCCTTTTGGCAATAGAGCTACCTCAAACAATTCAAACAACGGTTCAATCAATCTCCAAAAACAAGCAGATAGCTACCTTGGCACAAGATATCCCAAAAGGGATGAGTGGTATTGTGATACACAACTATGGCAATAATCTCTCTGCTATTACACATACCCTTATTAGTCAAGGATCACAAAAAGCAACCATCCAAAACCACACAACACTCAATCATGCAACCCTCCCCAATATCAAAAATAGCGTACAAAAAGGGGATAAGGTTGTGTTTGGAAACCTATACAATAACCTACTGCTTATCGCTCCCAATGAGCAGATCTATAGTCAAATTACCCAAAAGATAGAGAAAAACTGGATCCATCCTGATCTCTATGCTATCTATCTTATCCGAAAAGAGCAGAGTCGTCTCTCACTTGATAATCTTAGAAATTTCGCAATTGAAACTCAAGTTGGTTTGGTCTTGATTGTGACCCAAAATAGCCTTATTCTGCTCGATCCCATTAGCAAATCCATACTCAAAAAAGAGCCATTTAATGGCATGGTAAAACAAGCAAACTCTCCCTTTTATGCTCGTTTTGGACAGATCTCCAATAACTTTTTTGGGGCAGAATCTCAACAAAACTTCTCTGAGTACTACCGAGGGGTAGAGGAGATAAGATGATTGACAAAAAACACCTAAAAGCCCTCCAAGAGATTGTCGGCAAAGAGAACATCTATGATGACAAAGCACACATGATAGCCTATAGTTATGATGCTACCCGTACACGCTTTGAGCCAGATGCGGTTATCTTCCCTCGTCATGAGGAGGATGTCTCTAGGATTTTGAAATATTGTAATGATCATCTCATCGCCATTACTGCTCGTGGTGCAGGGAGTGGATTTACAGGGGGAGCTTTGCCTACCAATGGGGGTATCATTCTTGCCATGGAGAGACACATGAACAAGATTTTGGAGATTGATACTGAGAATATGGTAGCAGTGGTTCAGCCAGGTGTGGTCAATATGGATCTACAAAAGCATGTTGAAGCACAAGGACTCTTCTACCCACCTGATCCTGCAAGTGAAGAGTACTCCACACTAGGAGGAAATGTCAGCGAGAATGCAGGAGGAATGCGTGCTGCAAAATATGGTATCACCAAGGATTATGTCATGGCACTAAGAGCTGTTCGTGCCAATGGTGATATTATTAGAGCGGGTAAAAGAACCATCAAAGATGTGGCAGGTTACAACACCGCAGGGATCCTTATCGCCTCAGAGGGAACACTAGCTGTCATTACGGAACTAACCCTAAAGCTTATCCCTAAACCCAAATACAAAAAAACCTATATGGGGATCTTCCCAAATGTCAACAACGCAATGAATGCCGTCTTCAAATCACTCTCAGCAGGAGCTAATCCTGTGGCGATGGAGTTTTTGGATGCGTTGGTGATTGAGGCACTCATCGAGAAACTCGATGTAGATCTTCCCAAAGAGGCAGGTGCCATCTTGGTAGGGGATGTTGATGGCAATGTTCCTGAAGAGGTAGCTTTTCAACTAGAGACACTCGAGAGATCATTCAAAGAGAATGGTGCGAGTGAATTTAGGGTTGCCAAAGATGATACAGAGGCAAAAGAGTTGTGGTATGCACGACGTAATGCCTCTCAATCCATCACCATCTTTGGAAACAAAAAACTCAATGAAGATATCTCCGTACCACGCTCCATGCTACCTGATACTTTGGCAAAGATCTATGAGATTGGGGAGCGATATAATTTTAAAATACCCTGTTTTGGACATGCAGGTGATGGGAATATTCATGTCAATGTTATGATAGATATCAGCCAAATAGAGCAAGGTCATCAGTGTATCAAAGAGATATTTGAGATGGTGGTCAAGATGGGTGGAACACTCAGTGGTGAACATGGCATTGGCACTTCAAAAGCTCCATTTATGGATATCGCATTTAACAATGAAGAGCTTCAACTATTCAAAGATATTAAAAAAGCATTTGATCCAAACAATATTCTAAATCCAGGGAAGATGGGATTATAGGATGAAAAAACCGATAAAGATTCAACAACTCGCCAAGGAGTACTATATCTTTATTCGGGATTTTCTCTCTGCACTTTTTCAAGATCGCTTAAGCTACTACTCTGCAAGTCTAAGCTACTATACCCTCTTCTCTATTATTCCTCTATTGGTTATCATCCTCTCAATTTTTACCAATCTACCTATATTTGATGATGTCTATAAGCAGATAGAGTCACTGCTTTTTGAAAATCTCCTCCCCACACACTCCAAGGAGATTCTAAAATATATCAACACCTTTGTCGAAAACTCAGGAAAGCTTGGTATGATGGGGGTCATCTATGTCCTATTTGCCTCTATGATGTTTTTTAAAAACTATGACTATATTGTCAATGATATATTTGAGTGTGAACGAAGAGGTTTTTGGTCATCAGTAACACTCTACTGGACACTAGTAACGCTCACTCCTATTATGTTAACTCTCTCCTTTTATCTCTCTACCCAACTACAAGTAAGACTCGATCAACACAATCTTACTGATGAGATTCATATTCTACAATTTTTGCCATTTTTTATCATCTGGTCGATCTTCTTTCTGACCTATAAGATCTCTGCAAATACCCATGTCTCTATAAAAGCCGCAGGGATTAGCTCCTTTATCGCCTCACTGGTATGGTATATTGCCAAAAGTGGATTTATCTTCTATGTGATGCACAACAAAACCTATATGAGTATCTATGGGGGATTAAGTATTTTGCTCTTCTTTTTCCTATGGATCTATATCTCATGGGCAATCTTTTTGCATGGATTAAAATTTTGTCACCTATTAGAACGAGATGAAGAGCTAGAAGAGATTAAGTAGCAATACTCTTTAATTTTTGTAATATTTTTGTAACACTATTGTGATAGAATCATAAAAAGCTTTACAAATCAAAAAAATAAAAAATAAAGGAACAAAAGATGAGAAAAAAACTACTATTAGCGACAGGAGTGATGAGCTCTATCTTATGGGGAGATTTTAGATTAGAATATCAGATGGAAGGAGATATGAAGCAAATTGTGCAATATAAAGATGCACAACATGTACTCATCACCATGAAGGGAAATCACAAAGGAGAATCTAGCGAACAGCTAATCCTTGGTGATAAAAAATTTATGATTATAGAAGAGAATGGCAAAAAGAGATATATGGATATGGATGCCATGATGCAACAGATGAAACAGCTTTCGGGCATGATGGGTAGTGAGAATAGAGAGGCAGACTCCTCTTTTAAATTTAAGGTCATTCATAAGGGAGACAAAAAAAAGGTAGCGGGAGTAGATGCACAAGTTTGGAGATTAGAGATCAATGAGAATGGCAAAAAAGAGAATATGGATGTCGTGGTTACCAATAACAAGAGGGTTGTTGATGCTATCAAAAAATATTCGCAAGTAATGCAACAACTTACCAATATGGGAGATGATGCGTTAATCTCTCTTATGAACATCAAAGATGGATACGCAGTAATAGAGTTTGAGGGGATGCACCTACTAAACTATAGCAATGCAGATATCCCTGACTCTCTTTTTGCTTTACCAACAGGCATGAAAGTAGAAAATTCTCAAAAGGGAGGTCTCCCTACAAAAATTCAAAAACCACCACTCTGTCCAGTAACAGGAACACACGGAGTAGCCAAACAGCTCTCTAAAATCTTAAAACCAAAAGCCAATGGCTGGAAGCTTATAGAGAGTGCAAACTGTATGAATATGATGGGTATGCAGGTAGAAAATGCTATCTACCAAAAAGAAAATAGCTATATCCATATTGGTCTCTCAATCAATGTTGATGGCGAAAATGGAATGATCGCTAAGTACAGAAAAAATAACATGAAAGTAGATCATTTGAAAAGAGGGAAAATAGAAGGGATGGAATATCAAACTGGTTTGCTTGAACTTATAGGACAAAATGTTATGGATATTAAACTACCAAATGCGATGCTCACTTTGACAGCGACTCGAAATTGTAAGGATGATTTGAGTGATTTTGCAAAAGAGGCTTTGGATTTAAGTAAATTTGTGCCAGTCAAAAAAACAAAACCCTCTGCAGATGACGCATTAAAAGCACTTGGTGCTATATTTGGGGGAGATGGTGCATCCAACAATAAAGCATCAGATAGTGCTGATATGCAAAAAGCAGGAGAGCTGTTGAAGGGTCTTTTTGGAAAGTAGACAATGATAATTGGAATCGGCGACTTTAGTTCCGACTAAGGCGAGGCTAAAGCCGTTGACTCCAATCAGAAGATTCTTAGGGCATTATGCCCAAATTAAACCTATATCGCCTCTGTGGCTACTTTGGCTACCCTACTAGCAAAGGCAGATTTGTCTTTGGGTTCAAGCCCCTCTGCAAGTTTGGCAGAATCCAACAAAATCCATGCCATATCAGCAAACATATCAGCGTTCTCTAGCTTATCCAACTTTTGGATCATGGCATGTTCAGGGTTGATCTCCAAAATTAGTGGTGCTTCAGGAACAGGCTGTCCCATCTGCACAAACATGTGTGCCATTCCTGCCATTGGATCAGAGGCATCTTTGATCACACAAGAGGGGCTAGAGGTCAATCTAGTAGTAGTCTTGACCTCCTTGACAGCATCACCTAATACCTCTTTGATCTTCTCTGTAAGAGATTTGAACTCTTTGCTAATCTCCTCTCTCTCCTTCTCTGTTTTGCTATCAGGGGCATCAATGGTGGTAATATCTTTGAGGCTCCACTCCTTGTAAGTACCAATAGATGGAGTAACAATCTCATCAATCTCTTTGTCATCCATAATCAATACCTCTATATTGGCTTTTTTGTATGCCTCTAAGAGTGGTGAGTTTCTAAGTACCTGCTCATCCTCTCCTATAATATAGTAGATCTCTTTTTTCTCAGAGTCTCCACGACTAATATAGTCAGCAAAAGATACCATCCCCTCTTCGCTAGAACTCTTGTATCTAACAATATCAAGAAGCAGATCTCGATTGGTGTAGTCTTGGAAGATCCCCTCTTTGATCACTTTGTTATATTGCTCTGTAAAGATTGTTGCCTCTTCACCTTTGAGCTTCTTGATCGCTTGGAGAATCTTCTTTGTTGCGTTTTGCTTAATATTTGCAAGGATTCTATTCTCTTGAAGAATCTCCCGGCTAACATTAAGAGGAAGATCCTCTGAATCGATAATCCCTTTGACAAATCGTAGATAGATAGGCAGTAACTCTTTGTCATCATCGGTAATAAAGACACGCTTAACATAGAGCTTAACCCCACTTTGATAATCGGCTCGATAGAGATCAAATGGAGCCCTTTTTGGGATATAGAAGAGGGTTGTAAACTCTTGAGCACCTTCAACTTTGTTGTGTAGATAGGTAAGTGGTTCATCATCTCCATGTGCTAGTGTCTTATAGAACTCAACATAATCCTCTTTTTTGAGTGAAGATTTTGGCAGTGTCCAGAGTGCTGTTGCGGCATTGACTTGCTCTGATTTTTTGACCTTTTTGGTTTTGGCATCATCTCCTTCACCCTCACTCTCCTCTTCCCAGTAGTGCAACATAATAGGATAAGCGATATGGTTAGAGTATTTTTTGATCACCTCTTCTACTCGCCACCTACCAAGAAACTCTTTTTCATCCTCTTTGAGTTTGATATAGACAACGGTACCATGCTCCTCTTTGGTAACAGGTTTGATCTCAAACTCACCTGTACCATCTGTTGAGAACATATAGGCTTGATTCTCTCCTGCCTTTTTGGTAATAACATCGACATTTTGAGCTACCATAAAGACTGAGTAGAATCCAACCCCAAACTGTCCAATAAGGTTGCTATCTTTTTTGGCATCTCCTGTCATCTGCTCCAAAAAGGATTTGGTTCCTGATTTGGCAATGGTTCCTAGATTGTTGATAAGATCCTCTTCATTCATCCCTAGCCCATTATCGGAAATGGTCAATGAGTTATCTTGATCATCTATAGTAATATTTATCTTTCCTGCCCAACTCTCCTCTTTGTACTTCTCATCAGTTAACTGCATATAATTAAATTTATCTATCGCATCACTTGAGTTGGATACCAACTCCCTTATAAATATCTCTTTGTTAGAGTAAAGTGAATGGGTCATAAGTTTTAAGAGTTGACCGATCTCTGTTTGAAACTGATGTTTTGCCATCGATTGTTCCTTTATTATCTTTGATTTTTTGTGGCATTGTAGTATATTTTTGATAATTTTTCAAGTAGTTTTAATAAATTTATTGAGATAATCTTAGTCATTTGGACTAAAGATTAAAAAAGATCTTCATAAATAGTGAGAAAAAGAATCCTTTTTCCTTTAAAATAATCTACTACACAGCTTAAAACATTAAAATTCCATTTATATTTCAATATGGGAGTTTTTGTTTTATGCAATTAGATAATATTCTAAAAAAAACCTTATTAGGATCAGTAGCTTCTCTATTGATAGCTACATCTCTTCAGGCAAAAGATCCAAATATCTTATCTTATATAGATAGGGGGATTAAATACTATCCAAGATATGTGGCAAAAGGTTTGGTAAAAATTGGCAAAGCAAGTTGGTATGGCAAACCCTTTCATGGGCGTTTGACCTCCTCAGGAGAGCGGTACAATATGTATAATATGACCGCAGCTCATAGAACATACGCTATTAATACCATCCTCAAAGTTACCAACCTAGAGAACAAAAAATCGGTGAAAGTTCGGGTAAATGATCGTGGTCCATTCTACACCTCACGGGATATTGACCTCTCTTATGGTGCTGCCAAGAAGATTGGACTAACACACAAAGGGGTAGGGCGAGTCAAGATCGAGGTCATCTCAAGTAGCAAAAAAGCAAAATTGGCACACAAAAGAGCTATCAAAAAGAGAAAAATTACCAAAGTAAAAAAAGCAAATACCAAAAAAGTCCAAAAAGCCAAATATACTAAAAAGGCTAAAATGCACACCGTGCAGATCGCCTCATTTACCAATATGAAAAGTGCCAAAGCATTCAAAGAGAAAAACAGACTCAAAAATATGATCATAATCAAAAAATACATCGCTTCGAAAAAGATAACAGCCTATCGTGTGGTAGTACGATGTAATGCGTGGGAAGCCAAAAAACTTATCAGTTCCAAGAGATTCAAAGGGGCTTATCTACTCTCCTAATCATCCCCAAAAACCCTCCATCCTCTCTCCTCAAATGCTCTTTTGGCTTTGGAGCAGAGGGGGGCTTGGATATAGATATATTTATGCTTAATCACACTATTATTATACTCCTCTAACTTATCATGAAAAAGCATCAACTCTTTTGCCTCTTTTTGTAGGATACGGCTCTTTTTGGCGATATGAATAATAGTAGCGTAGTATTTTTTGAGATTAACGCCCAAGTAGAGATCAATTTTTTTGCGACTGCCAAAGAGTTTAGGATCGACTCTCTTTAGGGATTTAAAGAGCAACTTCTCCTTTTGTAGTCGCTCAACAAGATCCTTCATCCCAAAAAACTCTTTTTGACGATTATTTATAACTTAGCGATGACAAATCAACCACATTGCCATCATAATAGAGCTTCTCTCCTGCAACAAAAGCATAGCCATCAATCTCAGGCAACTCATAGACCCGATACTTACTCAATGCTCTATTGGAGACGATAAGGTACCCCTGCTTGTCCATTGCATAGATCTTCCCATGCTTGATAGTAGCGATAGAGAAGTGTGCAAACTTAAACTTTTTCTCATTAAGCACCTTCATTGAGGCATCAAGTTCAGAGATCATCCCATCTTTGGCAAAGACAAAGAGGCTCTGATTATCTATCACAACCTCTGAGATCGCTTTCTCAAAAGAGCGTTGCCCTTGAGAGCTTACAGAAATAACACGATAGGGAGTTGCAGCGATAAGGGTATTGTCCAATCGTCCCAAGAAGATAACATTGTTGAGTGTATTTTCTGTACTCACATAAAGCTCTTTGACCACCTTAAGTGATGTAAGATCCAAAATATTTAATTTCCCATTGAGTGTAGGAATGACAACCAGATTATCTATCTGATAAGGGTTGGCGATACGGGTATCGATAGAGAGTGCCTTTTGGGCTTTGTTGTTATAGAGAACCTTTTTCAAATTAAGATCATAAACACCAAAACTATTATCTTGAAGGAGATAGATCAATCGCTCCCCAATAACTGTACCAGCTACCAGTGCTTGAGGAAGATGAATATCAATGCTCTTTTTTGCCCTATCAATCACCTTGATATTACCCCTCTTATCTGCAATTAAGAGTGCTTGATCTCCTCGATGAATCAGTGTATATCCCTTACCAAGCTTCAGATTAATCACCCCATCTCTACTCAAAACGGTTCCATCCTCTAACATTGCTGCATCACGCGAAAGAGAGACTACCTCAAGCCCTGATTTGGGAGAGAGACTTTGGGTCTGCTTTGGGGTATAGTACTGTCTTGATCCACATGCACTTAGAAATATTATCGCTACAGAACTAAAAAGTAAAGTTTTGGTACGCATTAATGCCCTTTGATGGTATAGTGTTTCAAGAGCTGAGCTACACTATAAAGTGGTGATCGTTCATCGATTTGGGAAAGTTCATCTTTTGCCTCTTGCATTTTCCCCTCTTTGATTGCCAGATAGGCATTATCTACCATTGCCATCTCTGCATAGAGAGAGGAGTCTACTCTTTTCCCCTCAATTACCAAAAGATGATATTTAGCAATATCTGCAATAAGGGTGTTTTTGCTACTACTTAATTGTTTTAGTGCCTCTATGTTTTTATTATCAACAGCTTGTTTGTAGCTATAGAGCTCAAACAACGCAGGGTTCTCTGATTTAAGTGTTGCGAGTGCCTCTTGGTTGTTTGCATCTTTTTGCAAAGTAAGATAGGCATCATTAGCACTGTTGAGTCGATGCTCCTCAACCATCCCCATAATGGCTCTCCCTCCAAAGAAGAGTACCGCAGCACCAATCACTGTAAAGATTTTAATTTTGTGTTTTTTATAAAACTTCTCTAACTTAAACGCACTTGCAAGCATCTGCTCATCACTGCTAAACTCTTTTTTAGCCTCATTTATACCATCTTGAATATTCAAACTCTACTCCATTATCTATCATTAAATTAAAAAATTCCAATATTATAGCAAAAGTTTCTCAACATTAACGCGTAAAAAATTAAAAAAATTGGCTACAATTCCTCTATGATAACAATAAAATATAGAGGAGTCAACAACTAATGTCTCCATTTGCCATACAACTTACCAATGGATTTATCGAATCCGATTTAGAGATAGAGGATCAAAATAGTTTCCAAACCCTCCAGCAACTTGGAGCTTTGGAGCAAAAAGAGGGAAAGTACAAATTACGTTCTCTCTATAGAGTAGGGCGACTCTATCTCAACAAAGAGGGGAAGGGTTTTCTCGAAGCAGCAACCCAAGAGCAACGAGATCTTCTTATTGAAGCCAATGATATGGGCAATGCCAACCATGGAGATATTGTCGTGGTCAAACGAATTATCGCCAGACGAGGTCGTGCCTCTGCCAAGGTGGTATTGGTCGTACGCAAAGCCCATCTTTATAATATCGTCTATACCAATCGCAACGAATCAGGTATCTTTGAGGTTCTCAATATCAAAACAGGACTCCCTACCCATGCGATCATGGAGGGGATGAACCTAGAACTCTTCAAAATGGGAACAGTGATGAAGGTTGATGCCCAAACAGACAAAGTATTGGAGGTTTTTGGTCACCTCAATGATCCCAAGGTTGATGAGCGAATCTCCCTCGCTCTCTATAGACGTGCCGATAAATTTGATGAGGAGTCTATCCTTCAAGCCAAAGAGGTAGCGTCAGAAGTAACTGCCAGTGAGCATGAGATGCGTGTAGATCTAAGAGCATTGGATTTTTGTACGATTGACCCTGTTACTGCCAAGGATTTTGATGATGCGATCTATTTTGATCTCAAAACGCACACACTCTATGTTGCCATTGCTGATGTGAGCTTCTATGTAGACTACTTCTCCCCCATAGACCAAGAGGCAAAGCGAAGAGGATTTACCACCTACCTACCGCACAAATCCTTTCCCATGCTCCCTCGTGAACTAAGTGAGAATATCTGTTCACTTAAACCCCATACCGATAGATTGGCATTTGTGGCAAAAATAACACTCCATCCCGATAGCTTACAGGTGATAAAAGAGGAGTTTTTTGAAGCGATTATTCACTCCAAGAGACGCTTCAATTATGAAGAGATTGATCATATTATTGATAATCAAGGAGTGGATATTACCAAAGAGTCAGAGAGACAAATCCTAAACTATCTACTCCCTTTACAGAAGATAACCCAACGCCTACGTCGGCGACGATTAGAGAGTGGGTTTGATTTTCGCAGTGAAGAGATCAAACTCTCCATCGATGCAGAGCATCATCTCCTCAAAACCCAAATCGAGACAGGAACCCCCGCACACTCTCTGATTGAGGAGTGTATGCTCCTTGCCAACCAAGCAGCAGCCAAACGCTTTGAGTATGGGATATTTAGAGTCCATCTCCCTCCACAACTGAGCAAAATAGAGGAGCTACTTGAGGAGTTGTCTGATATTGGTCTTTATGTCTCTCATTATGAAGATAGCCCCTCACTCATGCGTGCTATTCAAATAGAAGCCCAGAAGATGGGAATTGCTAGTGAAGTGGATGCTATGATTATCAAATCCCTCAAACAGGCAACTTATGCTGCAAACAATGAGGGTCACTTTGGATTGGGATTTAGCCACTACAGCCACTTCACCTCCCCCATTCGTCGATACTCTGATCTAATTTTGCACCGCCTCATTAAAGCCCAACTCAAAGAGGACAAAGAGCAAAATGAATACCTCTTACGCAATATCGAACCACTCTGTGCAAGGGTCTCTGAGCTTGAACGTGAATCGACCAAAGCAGAGTGGGATTTTAGAGACAGAAAACTAGCACGTTGGATGGCCAAACATATCGGAGAGGAGTTCAACGCACATGTTATTGAAGTGGGAGAAAATACCAAAGCCCTCCTAGATATCGAAGAGGTACAAGGCATTGTCGTCAATCTTCGAGGAGAGAACCTCATGCTCTTTGATGATATCATTCTCAAAATAGAAAACGTCAATATCGCCATGGCAACTATCCAAGGGGAGTTTGTTCGTAAGATTGGTAGAATAAACCATCTATTGTAAGAGGTTGTTCCCCTCAAAGCCAAAAAAACATATTGTAAATTTTCGACACTATATAGCTTCTTTTTTATGCTATAATATCTAAAAATTTTAATAGGAGCAAACAATGAAATTACCATTTATTTCTTTGTGGATATTGGGTTCAACTATGTTGATGGCAGATGGGAGTAGTGTCTCTATCTCTTCAAAAGAGTTGCGTGCAGCTACAGATCATGCTAGTGCTGTAGTCAGAAGAGATAGGCTTGAAGCTCGGATTTATCAACCTTCACGTGGGGGCAGTAAAGTATCAGCTAACAAAAATAAAAACCTCAATGTGGTTCATAAAAGTAAGATTGATAACTCGACAGTTGGAATGAGTATAAGTGCTAAGTAAGTACATGAGTTAAGTTCAAAGAGATTGGAGTCGATGGTTTCATTCTTACTTTTGTTTAGAACTAAAGTCGGCGACTTCAAATGAATATAATATTGCTCAATATCTTCTCGTTTATCTTAAAAATCTTCTTAATATAATTTTTTATAAATTTTTTTATTGTATAATGTTAAATCAAACCATCCAGAAAGGATTTTTATGAGACACAATATAACACTGTTAGCACTTTTGATGACATCATCTCTCTCTGCTATGGAGTTTCAATCCATAGGACATCAGAGCATGAGTATGGGGGGTGCAGGAGTAGCATCTGCTAGAGGAGCAATGGCGGGATACTACAACCCTGCTCTCTTGACCTCAACCAAAAGCAATGGAGAACTAGCACTAGGAGTTGGTGCGGGAATACGAGAGAACAATGTTGCAGAGCAGCTTGATGGTCTCTCTAATATTGAGATGGAAGAGACACTTGATAACATTGCAGAGCATATTGCTTCAGCTATTCAGATCAGTCCACATACACTACAAGGAAATAACCATACAGAGGATAAAGAGAATATCAAAGAGGCACAAAGACTGCTTCGATCCATAGGAACCAAAAATGGTCTATCCGTCATGCCGGCTGCTTATCTCTCTGGTAAAATTAATGATTTTGGATTGGGTGTGTATGGTACAGGAGAGGTCTCTGTCTCAGCACATGTCGATGTAAACCGTTTGGCACTTAGTGTTGAGGATCCCAACAATAAAGGAAAATTCTATACCTATAACCCTGATAATGATCAATACTCTGAAATTAGTCAAGAGGAGTATAACAGCAACTCACTCGAAGCAGCAATTCAAGAGGGGGGAACCACATATGTGAATGGAAAAGGATTGATTCTTGTAGAGGTTCCTTTGAGTTATGCCAAAAGATATGAATTAGATCAAGGTGAGCTAAATGTTGGGGGAAGTATCAAATATATGCAAGGAACCACCTTTGTCAAAAGACTAAACATCGAAACAGAATCGGGTGATGCCTCAGATGACTTAGATGACAACGAAAAAAAGAGCAGTAGTTTTGGAATCGATATGGGTCTTCTCTTTAAACCTGAGAAGATAGAGAAACTCTCGATTGGATTGGTTGCTAAAAACATCAATGCTCCTAGCTTTGATACTACAGAGGGGAGTGATATTACGGTTGATCCTCAACTTCGAACAGGTCTACTCTATCGTGCTAATGAGGAGGTTGATTTGGCTCTTGATTTGGATTTGACATCCAATGAAACCTTTATTCCAGGCTATGATAGTCAACAACTTGGTATGGGAGTCAACTATCACCCTGTCTCATGGTTCTCTCTTCGTGCTGGACTACTCTCTAATCTTGCAAATAGTGAAGAGGGCATTATCTATACCACAGGGTTTGGTATTGGTCATGAAAAATTCAGTTTGGATCTTGCTGCCCAACTTGCAAGCAAATCGGGAAGCTATGATGGAGAAGATATTCCTAAATATGCCCGTATTAATGTGGCGTTAACCTCTCGTTGGTAGCTTTAGACAGAAGCTACTTGGAGACATACTTGGCGATAATGTCTCCAATCTCAGAGCAAGAGCAGATCTCTTTGGCATCATAGGCTCCAAGATCACCTGTTCGATACCCTTGAGCTAAGGATTTTTTGATCGCTTCATCAATCTTATTGGCCGCTTCTATCTCGTTAAGGGCATAACGCAACATCATTGAGGCACTAGAGATGGTCGCTAGTGGATTGGCGATCCCTTGCCCTGCGATATCAGGAGCAGATCCATGGATTGGTTCATAGAGTCCTACCCCTGATCCTATACTGGCACTAGGCAGTAGACCAATAGAGCCACTCAACATACTCGCTGCATCAGAGAGAATATCACCAAAGATATTACCTGTCAATATGACATCAAACTGCTTAGGATTTCGGATCAATTGCATCGCAGCATTATCTACATACATGTGACTCAATTCAACTTCTGGATACTCCTTGGCAACTTCAATAACAATCTCTCGCCAAAATTGGCTCACCTCTAATACATTGGCTTTGTCTACTGAACAGAGACGCTTATCTCTCTTCATGGCAATCTCGAAGGCGATCTTGGCGATACGCACCACCTCTTCACGGCTATAGACCATAGTATTGTAAGCTCGATCCTCAAGAAGCTCTCGTGGCTGACCAAAATAGATCCCCCCTGTCAACTCACGCACTACCATAATATCAACCCCTTTGACCACATCTTGTTTGAGGGTTGAGGCATTCACCAACTCATCATAAACCATAGCAGGACGAAGATTGGCAAATGTTCCCATCTCTTTTCGTAGGGCAAGCAGTCCTGACTCAGGGCGAAGATGACGCTCTAGGTTATCCCATTTGGGACCACCAATCGCTCCAAAAAGTACAGCATCACAACTCTTGACCCCTTGGATGGTCTCTTTGGGCAGAGGAACACCTCTCTCATCAATTGCCGATCCTCCCATAAGCATCTCATGATACTCTAAGTTAAATCCCATATTTGCAGAGAGTGCATCTAACACTTTGATCGCTTGATCCACAATCTCAGGTCCAATTCCATCGCCTTTGATGACACCAATTTTATAATTTCTACCCATAATACTACCCCTCGCTCTTGGCAATCTCTTGTTTTGCAAACTCGATGAGTCCTCCCGCATCTACCAACTCCTGCATAAACTCAGGAATGGGTGTGAACTTATATGTTTTGGCTTGAGTGATATTAATCACTTCTCCCTTCTCCATATCGATACGAACCGTATCCCCCTCATTGATCTGAGAGGCTTGAGGTAATTCAAAGATAGGAAGCCCCATGTTAAATGCGTTGCGATAGAAAATTCTGGCAAATGTAGGGGCAATGACAGCTGCCACACCTGCTGCCTTGAGTGCAATTGGGGCATGTTCTCGACTACTCCCACAACCAAAATTCTCACCTGCGACAATGATATCTCCCTCTTGCATTTTGGAGACAAACTCAGGATCAGCATCCTCCATTACATACTTTGCCAATTCACTTGGCTCACTGGTATTGAGATACCGAGCAGCAATAATCAAATCAGTATCGATATTATCACCAAACTTCCAAACTTTACCTTGCAAAGTCCATCCTTCAGAGATAGGGGATAAGCCCTATTTATTTTAATGGTGAAATTATAGCCAAAATGCGTTTAAACCCAATCCTATCTGTTAAGAATCTATTAATAGTTCTCTACTCTACCTTCAAATCTATCCACTTCACCACTATCATAGAGTTTAAGTTTTTCGCAATGGGTTGTTCTCCCCTCACTGTTGAGATCAAAGAGAATCAACTGCAAGATAGTTTGGCACTTTTTGGGGATATCAAAGTGTCCGCCAATACCTGTAACAAAACGCTGAATTGGTATCTTTTTGTCCACACCAATCACCTGATCTCGACACCCTGTTAGTCCAATATCTGTAACATAACAGCACCCATCAACCCGTATAAGATCGTCGGTTCCTACATGGGTATGTGTCCCAAAGAGTGCTGAGACTCGATCTTTGAGTAGTTGCATCATCACTAGCTTCTCACTCGTTGCTTCAGCGTGCATATCTACAATAATATGATTGATTCCCCGCTCTTGGAGTTGATCGACTGCTTTGTCTATTTTGATAAAGGGGTTATCTGCCATGGGCATGGTATAGTTGCCCATAACACTAATAACTGCCACACGATTTCCCAATATCTCTAACTCAACAACCCCTTTGCCTGGTGAGTTATCAGGATAGTTGATAGGACGAGCCAAAGGGTAGTGATCAAAAAGCTCAAAGATCTCCTTTTTGTCCCAAGAGTGGTTGCCCCCTGTCATCACATCAATCCCATACCCCAATAGCTCATCTGCATTTTTTTTGGTCAACCCAAAACCATGAGAGGCATTCTCATAATTGGCAATTACCAAATCAATACCATATTTTTTGCGTAAATCAGGCAGATATTTTTTGATTATCTCTCGACCTGGTTTGCCCACAATATCCCCTATAGACGCTACTCTCATTCTGATCTATCCTTCTATCCTTTAATAAAGTTAAGAATTTTAGCATAAAAATTATACATTTAGAGATATCCCAAACTATTCAATAGATAGTTGATTAAAATCATCAAATAGCGTATTATAGAGAGGTATAATCCTTTTTATGGAATTAAAGGAAAATTATGATAGAGGTTAATAATCTAACTAAAAAATTTGGTTCAACAATCTCGCTTGATCATGTAAAGGTCACATTCAATCAAAACGACTCCATTGCCCTTATGGGAGCTAATGGGGCAGGGAAGACCACATTGATTCGTTCTATTTTAGGGTACTATCACCCTGATAGTGGTTCAGTACTTGTTAAAGGGCTTGATCCTATCAAAGAGCGTCAAGAGGTACTCAAACATATCGCTTTTGTCCCTCAATTGCCTCCTCCTATCAAACTAAGCATTGATGAACTCATTAGATATATCGAAGTTAGTACCAATGTTAAACGTAAAGATATCTTAAGCCTTACAAGGGAGATGAAGTTGGATCTACAATCAAATATCCATAAATCCTTCTTTAAACTCTCAGGAGGAATGAAGCAGAAGCTTCTTATTGCTATTGCACTGGCTCAAGAGAGTGAGATTATTATCTTCGATGAACCCACTGCTAACCTCGATCCTAAAGCCCGTGATGATTTCTATCGTCTGCTAGAGGGGAAAGGTACTAATAGGGTAATGCTCTTCGTTACACATCGACTCGAAGAGGTCAAAGATCTGGTCAATCGTGAAATTTATATGGATTTAGGAAAGGTGGTCTCCGATGAAAAAATTTAATCTTAATAATCTTAAACTTATTGCCTTTTTGGATCTCAAAGAGTCTATTCGTGCTAAGTGGTTCTTGGTCTACTCACTTGTTTTTGGAGGATTAATTGCACTCTTTTTTATTGCAGGGGTTACAGAGTCTCAGGTAATGGGCTTCTCTGGATTGAGTCGGCTACTTCTAATGTACATACAAATTACTATTATTATATTACCAATCTTTATTCTTATTACCACCGTACGTTCTATCTCGGGGGATCGAGACAGCCACATATTGGAGTATATGCTCTCATTCCCTATCTCACTAAGAGAGTACTACTGGGGGAAAGTGATTGGACGTTTTATTACGGTCTATCTTCCTGTACTTTTTGCCATGATAATTGCTATTATCTATGGAGTATTTAAGGGGGCAGATATTCCTTGGAGTATCTTTTTCCTCTATACAGGATTGCTTTTTGCCTTGAGCTTTGCTTTTTTGGGGATTGCTTTTTTTATCTCCTCTTTTGTCAAATCCTCTGAAGTGGCACTGGGGATTGCTTTTTTTATTTGGATATTTCTCTTGGCATTTATCGATATCGCATTGATCTCTCTAATGATGCAACAGCGATTTAATGAGGAGTTAATTATTGGTATTGCACTGATGAATCCTATGGAGATCTTTAGAGTAGCAGCCATCTCCCTCTTTGATCCTGAACTTACCGTTATGGGACCTGTTGCTTTTTATATTTTAGATACCTTTTCCCAAACGCTATTTGTACTCATCTCTATTATCTACCCTATATTGGTTGGATTACTTTTTGCTTTTTTAGGTTTTAGAGTATTTGTCAAAAAAGATTTAGTATAAAAATACTTAGCTTAGCTTCATGACGAATTAAAAATTCGTCATGAAAAGAGGTTTCAATATGTCGACTAGAACAAGTTGGCGTTCTCATCTACCCATTTGAAATATTCGATCAGATCTTTGATCTCCTCATCACTCATGTGTTGGTTAGGCATTTTAAGATTGAAGTAGTCAATCATACCTTTGACATAAGGGTCGTTGTATTTTGAAGCTGGATCTTTAATAAAGTCAGCTACCCACTTAGCTGAGTCTTCACCATGTCTCTCAAGTACACCTGTAAGGTCAGGTCCTGAACTCACTTTACCCACAACGTGACATCCACCACATCCACCTTCACCAAAGGCTCTCTCTCCTCTTTGTGCTGCAGTTGATTGTTTGGTCGCAATAAGTCTTACAAGTGCATCTTTGGCTCTAATTCCAACATCAGCAGTTTTTACCATATATTGCCAAATCATATTTTCAAACAAAATAGCTTTCTCTAAATCACCCTCTTTAACGGCTGCATCAGATTTTGCTTTTTGCTCTTTGATTTTTCCATACTGGTCAAGTGCATCAGTCACAAGGTTTTTAACCACTTCATGCTTCTCATAATGGTTCTCTTTGAGGAACTTAACAACAGATTGAATAACCTCATCAGTTGCAGCATTTACAGCGACAGTTTTGTCATATTCAGCTTTTAGTTGCTCTGGAGTCATTGTTTGCATTTTTAGTTTTTGTGCAGACTCATACTTCTTATCAGGGTCTTTAACCATCAAGTAACCCATCATCTCTAGGTGAAGTGCCGAACAGAACTCTGTACAGTAGTATGGGAATACCCCCTCAATATCAGCAGTAAACTTAATCTCTGTTGTCTCACCAGGTTCAAGTGATGCGTGTATATCATAGTGGTCAACGGTAAATCCATGAGTCTCATCTTGTGCTCTCTCAAGGTTGGTTAAGTATATTGTAACCTCGTCACCCTTATTTACGGTAATTCTCTCTGGGTTGATGTGAGAACGAACCATCGTTGCATATACCGTAACCTTATTACCATCTCTTACAATTTTCTCTTGACCAGCAAGTGTTTTACCTTTGTGAATCTCACCTGTTTTGGTATTTGTACCCATTGGGTATCTTACATGTGGGTGAAGTTTACTAGCTCTAATTGCAACTGCTTGGTGAGGCTCACCTAGAGGCAACGGCATATCAACCAACAGATCCATAGTCTTACCACTAATATCAATTAACTGGTGATTTTGTGGGTGCAATGGTCCAACATTTTGGAATCTATCAATTGCTAGTTTGTTCAATGAGATAATATATTTTCCTTGAGGGTCAGCAGATTTACCTTCCATTCCACAAAGGTGTCCAACATTGTAGTGTACATTCTCTTTGTCAAGAACCTTAAGGTCTTTATAGTTCCATTTAACAATTTGGCTATCAACATATAGTGATGTATAGATCTCACCATCTACATTTGAGTACTGGTTATGTAAAGGTCCAAGACCCAACTCAACTTGACCATGAAGTGATGCTTTCATATCCAAAATTGGAATACCATAAGGGTCTTTTCCTGCATACTTCTTATCCGCAATAAGCTTTTTAATCTTACTCCACTTATAAACTGAAGCGTGAGTATCTAGCTTACCACAAACAGTAATATACTCACCATCAGGAGAGACATCAACACCGTGTGGAGATTTTGGCTCTGGGATTAAGAATAGACAATCATTTTTAATCGCTACATCCATAGGTACGACTCTCATACCATTAACCACTTTGACATTTTTGTCATCTTTGGCAAGTTCAGCCAATTTTTTCCAGTTATATACATGTAAGAAGTCGGTATCATTTCTACTCATACCAGCCTCATTTGGTGGCATACCAACTTCGATTCCACCTGTGTACATCTCAGAGTTAAATGAGTTGGTAAATGCCCAACCATCACTTGCATTTTTACCAGCATCTGATAAATCCTGCATATATGGAGGCATCTCTATTGTAAATGATTTATCTTGTTCGATTCTACCCTTTTCATGGTTGAATTTCCACATAGTCACACCACCACGGTATGTCTCTTTGTACTCTTCAATTGGGTGATAGTTGTTGTCAAATGGTGCTGCATATTGACACGCTTCAATGATATAATCAGAGTTTTGTGTAAAGAATGCCCCACCGTGAGCCGATTTGAACACAGGGTTAACTACAATCTGCTTGGTCTCAAAATCTTCAAGGTCAATAATAGCAATTCTTGGGTTTGCTTTATCATTGATAGCCAACCACTTACCATCATACTTACCATCTTTTTCAGAAATTGCTGGGTGGTGAGTATCTCCCCAGTTAATCTCTCGTCCTCTAACGTTACCTTGTCTAAGTACTTTGAGTGAATCCTCATCAAATCCATACCCTTGCCAAGGCTCAGGTGTAAATACAGCAATATATTTTAAGATTCTCATCGATGGCACACCATAAACAATTATCTGTCCAGACTGTCCACCAGATGAAAAGACAATAAACTCATCTCGTCCACCAGTAGGATTATAAGTCTTTGCTGCACGAATCACATCTTTTTCTGTTAAACCTCTCTTCTTCATAATCTTTTCAAGTTCACCACTACCTGCTGTTGCTACAGAGATTGCTAGTGTTGTACCTAAAAGAAGAGAAGAGAGCTTACTAAATGTCGTCATACTATTCTCCTAATTTTTTTATTGAGATTGCAATAAAATTCCCATAACAATACTCAATAGTAGTATAATAGTCTATTTGTTAAAATTATAATTTGACTTAGGTCAGATTATAGTGATTTTTGGGATCTCAACTGATGAAGATCCTCTTGTAAATATTTTAATTTTTGACGCAGTGACATCAATGTCTCTAAGGAGTCAATCACCACATCCTCTTTTTCAAAAAGCATTGTACTCTCTTCCTCTTGCATGGTTGAGACCAGTCTCATAAAATCTTCAATATGGATAGCCACCTCTTCAAGTGATTGAGTGGTTTGTATCATCGACTGCTCTGCATGAATAATAGCATGATCAATCTTCTCTACTAGTAGATTATGGTTAGCTTTTGCCTCTTGAAGAAGAGCCTCTGCTCCATAAACTTCAATTGGCTCAATCCCCTCAATAGTAGAATTTTCAAGAATTTGTTTGGAAGTTCGAGAGAATTTTTGAATAAATGCCATAACCCAATGAATCTGCGTAAAGAGATAGAGCAATAGCATAATCAATATGCCAAAAAGAAGATACCCTACTATTTTATAGCCCCTTAATCGCTTCTTATAAAGTAACTCTTGTTCTGCAATAAGTTGATCAAATGCTTGAATTAAAAGAACACTATTATGATAGATACGATTCACTAATCTGGCAGTTACCACAGAGTTATATCCTGTAATTACCCTCTGTTGATTACGAAACTGATGAACATCTGCATAGAATCTATTCCATAATGCAGTAATTTCTGTTTTTTTAGGAATCTCTACCTCACTATGTGTAATGTGATTAAGATACTTTTTGATGGTCTTATCCAAGAAAGCAGAGCTGTTTTCATTCTTCCGATAGGTATAGAAGATCGATTTGGATATCTCTTGGGTAAACGCTTTTTGGTCACGAATAAAGGTCAAGATTGTACGCTCTGATTGATGCTCCTTTGCAATTACTGAAGCAAGAAGTACCAGAATTATTAGGAGTAGAAGAGTTGTCCCTCCAAGCAGTTTAATCTTACGCATTCTCTCTCCCTTCATAGATGCTTCGTAAACCTCTACCATTTATTATAATGACTGTTCCATGATCAATATCAATAAGTCTCTGACGTTTTAATCGACTTAAAACCCGAGAGAGTGTTGAGGGCTGGATATGCAACATTCCTGAGACATCATAACGCTTAAGTCGATTAAACATCGATAGATCTGTTGAGAGCATCATCGCCACTTTGGCAACTGCATCAAAAATAAACTCTCGATTTACCAAACTTTGAAGCTGTTTGGACTGACGGATCACCTCATTTGCCATTGCTAAACAGAGAAGTCCTTTATCCAAAAATTTTTTTTTTAATTTGGCATAATCTATGCTAAGCACAGTAGACTCTTCAACCAATACCATATTGGCGTAGGAGAGAAGTTGATTCTCCTCTATTGTAGAGAGATCAGAGAGAAGATGATTGGGATAAATATAGTAAAGAAAGATCTCATTATCATGTTTATCAATTTTATAGGCACGAGCCAACCCTCTGACCAAAAAGAGCAGTTGATTGGTATGACTCTTTTCATAATAAAGCAGATAGTTACGAGGGTAGTGTTTAAGTGAGGAGATAGTAACCAAGTCATCTCTCTCCTCCTTACTTAATGTCCCAAAAAAATCCAACTTCTCTATTGCACTTCTAATATCCACATCGATTACCTCAAAATAATGGTATTATTATTTTAATCTATTTCGATTGATATGTATCAATATAAAAGGAAGGATTGCTTCTTAATTATCACCAACCCCTAATCACAATTTGGATATAATCCCAAGAATTTTGCAGTGCGTAGATTGCAAATCTCTTAATATGATTATCGAGGAACAATATGTTACTTTTTACCCCTGGCCCTACCCCTGTACCTGAGTCGGTTCGACAAGCGATGGCAACGCAGACTTTGCACCATCGAACCCCTGAATTTGAAGCTATTTTCAAGGAGGCACGTCAGCGTCTTATCAGGCTACTAGGGATGGATGAGTGTGTGATGTTGGCAAGCTCTGGTACAGGAGCGATGCAAGCGTGTGTGATTAATCTCTGTAAACATAAAGCATTAACCATCAATGCTGGTAAATTTGGTGAGCGATTTGGTAAAATTGTCAAGGCAATGAATCGTGAATTGGTTGAGCTCAAATATAGTTGGGACAGACCCGCATCGATAGAGGATGTCAAGGAGGCTCTCTTGGCAAATCCTGATATTGATGCTCTCTTTATTCAGATAAGTGAGAGTGCAGGGGGGCTTCGTCATCCTGTAGAGGAGATCGCTGCTTATGTCAAATCGGTTAATCCTGAGATTATGGTGGTTGCCGATGGGATTACTGCTGTAGGCGTTGAGCCAATCGATGTGACCCATATTGATGCACTGGTATCAGGGAGTCAAAAGGCATTGATGTTGCCTCCTGGACTCTCAATGATTGGATTGAGTCACACCGCCGTGGCCAAGATAGCAGAGGGGGAAGATTACTATTTTAATCTTGCTTCTGAGATTAAAAAACAGCAGCAAAACACCACCGCATATACAGCACCTACTACTTTGATTATCGGTCTTAATGCAATCTTTGATGAGATAGACAAAGAGGGAATGGATCGGCTCTATGCCAAGACCAAAGCCAGAGCCAAAGCGACTCAAGGGGCATTGGAGGCTATTGGCTTATCGATCTATCCCACCACTCCTGCACGCTCTATGAGTACTATTATAGATGAGGATGCAGAATCCATTAGAAAACTACTCAAAGAGAAGTATATGGTTAATATAGCAGGAGGACAAGATCACCTCAAAGGGAAGATATTCCGTATCAATCAGATGGGATTGATCCCTGTTCATGAGTCGGTATGGGTGGTCAATGCCATTGAGATGGCACTCTCAGATCTGGGGCGACGATCTTTTGATGGGATGGCGAGTCGACGCTTCAACGAGATCTATTTTGGTGCGTTATAGATGATATTTGAGCATGAGATACCAAGCAAAAGCAAACTCTATTTTGGTGAGTGTGCCAAGATCAAACGCCAAATTGAGCATGAGTCGGCGATGATTTTGAGCAAGGAGGGGTTTGAGGAGATTGTTACGCCTCTTTTTTCTTATCATCAACATATCTCTTTTGAGGATGAGAAGCAACTGGTGCATCTGCATGATGAGCATAATCATACCGTAACATTAAGAGCAGATAGTACAGCTGATGTGGTAAGAATCGTAACCAAGAGATTGGGAAGAAGAGTCGCTTCTAAACGATGGTTTTATATCCAACCTGCTCTCTCTTTTCCTACCAAAGAGCAGTATCAAGTGGGTGCGGAGATACTTGGAGGCTCTTTTGATGAGGTGGTCAACAGTGCTACTAATCTGGTAACACAACTGAAACTGGATGCTCTTTTGCAGATCTCTAATATGCGTATTCCTTTAATTCTTAGCAAGAAGTATGGGGTGGAGTTGGCATGGTTACAAGATACCAATATCGAACATATTCTCAAGATAGATACTCCATGGATTGCGAAGCTAGTTAAGATTCATCGTCCAGAGGATCTTGATGATTTGGAGGGGATCCCTTCTGAGATTCAAGCAGAGCTACTGCTTATCAAGAATGTAATTGAAAAGATTGATTATACTTCAGTAATTGTCGCACCGCTCTACTATGCCAAGATGCGATATTATGGTTCATTGACATTTCGGATGTTTTATGAAAATGAACTGTTGGTACGTGGAGGTCTGTACCGTATTGATGAGGTTGATGCCGCAGGATTTGCACTCTATACAGATGCATGTATCAATCAAAAAATGATGAGATTAAAAATAGGAGAAGATTAATGAATAAAGCGGACTTAATTGTAGGATTACAATGGGGTGATGAGGGCAAAGGTAAGATTGTCGATCATATGGCACAGACGCATGACTATGTGTGTCGTTTTGCAGGAGGGCATAATGCGGGACACACCATTGTTGCAGATGGTAAGAGATATGCTTTGCACCTGATTCCTTCAGGTATTTTAAATCCCAATGCCAAGAATATTGTGGGTAATGGTGTGGTACTCTCTCCTGTTGATTTTATCAAAGAGATGCGTCAATTTGATGATTTGAAGGGACGACTTTTTATCTCAGACAAAGCCCATCTTCTTCTTCCTTATCACGCCTTGATCGATCAAGCCAAAGAGCGACTAAAAGGGGATAAAGCAATTGGTACCACAGGTAAAGGGATAGGACCAGCTTATGGAGATAAGGTTGCTAGAGTAGGACACCGCGTAGGAGAGTTGCATAATCCTGAGCTTTTGGTGAACAAAATAATGGACTACTTTGATGCCAATAGGTATATCTTTGATATAATGGAGGTTGAGACCCCTACCCAAGAGTTTTTGATGAATGAGATTGAGGGGTATAGAAGAGAGCTAGAGCCATATATTACCGATACCACACAGTTAATCTGGAGAGTTTTGGATGAAGGAAAACGGATACTCCTAGAGGGGGCACAAGGGACTATGCTTGATATTGATCATGGAACTTATCCCTATGTAACCTCCTCTACAACGGTGAGTGCAGGTGCCTGTTCAGGATTGGGATTAAACCCAAAAGATTTAGGTAGGGTTACAGGTATTGCTAAGGCATACTGTACCCGTGTAGGTAATGGTCCTTTCCCTAGCGAAGATGAGGGTGAAGCGGGTGAGCGATTACGACAAAATGGTCATGAGTTTGGGACAACCACCGGACGACCACGTCGTTGTGGCTGGTTTGATGCAGTAGCAATGCGACATGCCGTGCGTGTTAATGGAGTAGATCAGATTGCACTAATGAAACTAGATGTATTGGATGGTTTTGATGAGATTCAAGTCTGTGTGGCTTATGAGATTGATGGTCAAGAGATCGACTATGTTCCTTATGATTTAGAGCGTGCAAAACCAATCTACAAATCTTTTGCAGGTTGGGATAAGACAGAGGGAGTCAGATCTTTTGATGATCTTCCCAATAGTGCAAAATCCTATATTCAAGCTCTTGAAGAGATGGTCTCATGTAAGATAGGAATCATCTCTACTAGCCCTGATAGAGATGATACAATTGTTCGATAATCAAAAATAGAGATAAAATAAAAAGGAGAAGCCCATGCGATTAAAATCAAAACAGACTGGTTATGTTGCCGCTAAAATTGGTATCGATTTAGCCAATGCTCCCTTTGTGCGGATGCCCAAAGGCAAAGAGGCAGTAGTTGCTAAGTGCAAAGAGATTATTGATGCAAATCTTGACAAAGAGAAGCGACTTGATGCCAAAGTAGAAGAGATGATGGAAGCCAATATGGATGAGATTGAGGTGCAACAGGTTAAAGAGCGTGAGCTTTTCTTTATGATCAAAAAACGTTTGGCTCCAGAGTATGGGGTGATTATGGATTATGATGATCGCTATAATGATGTGTCACACACCATTCTTGATGAGCTCTATGAGAACTATCTTATTGAGTATGAGGTTAATGAGAATCAAGTGCGTAATGTGATTTTTAATGCGTTTAAATCATTTGCAGCCGCTTATGATGCCATGGATGATACGGTTTATGAGAAGATTAAATCCATGAAAAAAGAGTATATCCCTGGCTCAGTAGAGTATGAGTTGATCTATGAGCGACTCTATCAAGAGGAGTTGAAAAAAAGAGGAATGTTATAATGGAAAAGATATCACTCTATTTTGAGAATGGCGTCTATATGGAGGCAAAAAGTTTTGGTGCGACAGGAACCAATGTAGGAGAGATTGTTTTTAACACCTCTCTTACAGGGTACCAAGAGATTGTTACCGATCCTAGTTATGCAGGGCAGTTTGTCACATTTACCATGCCTGAGATTGGTAATGTGGGGTGTAATGCACAAGATATGGAGAGTAGAGGAGCATACTGCAAAGGGATTATTGTACGATCCTATCAATCTCGCCCCTCCAATTTCCGTGCCGAAGAGCCACTGGATGCATTGCTTAAGAGATATGGTATCTTAGGGATTACAGAGATTGATACTCGTTTTCTTACCAAGATGCTCAGAGCAGAGGGGGCGATGATGATGATCGCCTCTACCCAGATCCATGACAAAGAGAGACTCAAAGAGATGTTGGCATCTGCTCCTCGTATTGAAGAGGTGAATTATATTGAGCAGGTAAGCACCAAAACCCCTTATACTCATCAAGAGGCACGATACAATGCGACCACTTTTGATTATGAGAAACCCAAAACAACCAAAAAGATTATCGCTTTGGATTTTGGGATTAAACGTAATATCCTCAATGAACTTACCCATGCAGGTATGGAGGTAGAGGTCGTTCCTAACTCTATGGATGCCTCTACTATCATAGAGAGATATACCAACCAAGAGATAGATGGGGTTTTCCTCTCCAATGGACCGGGTGATCCTCTTATTCTCAAAGCAGAACAGGAGAAGATCAAAGCACTCATCGAAGCAAAGATCCCTCTCTTTGGTATCTGTTTGGGGCATCAACTCCTCTCTATTGCTCATGGATATGATACCTACAAGCTCAAATTTGGACACCATGGAGGAAATCATCCTGTCAAAAATGCCACAACAGGCATGGTAGAGATTACGGCTCAAAATCACAACTACAACGTACCTGATAATATCACCGAAGTAGCCACAGTAACACATACCAATCTCTTTGATAATACCATTGAAGGGTTACAATACAATGATGCTCCCATACTCTCCGTTCAGCACCACCCAGAAGCAAGTCCAGGACCACATGAGTCTGCTTATATCTTTAGCAAATTCAAAGAGATGCTTTAATCAAAAGCCTCTTAATTAATCTCTTCTTCATTTCAAAAATTTTTGAGTGATGGAAGAGGTAATCTCCAAACAGTTATTTTTTATCAAAAGAACCATCAAATCTTTATGGGTATCTCTTGCCTCTTTTAGTGCTTTTTTATAATCACCTTGCCATCTTATATGATTGGCATGAGCAAAAGAGATTAAAAGAAAAAGAGATATTAT
>CAZEUB010000064.1:0-5004 GCA_964515605.1 uncultured Sulfurovum sp.
CCCCTGCATTGGCAAACTCTTTGGCAAGGTCAGTAGCTTTCATATCAGAGACTTCACCCCAACCCTCAACAGCTACCATTCCATCAATGGCATCAATCCCTACAACTATAGGGTATTTACTAGCCATCTCTTTTACAAACTCTGGCTCTTTTACTGCAATAGAGCCTAAAATCAATCTATCAATCCCAAGTTCAAGATACATCTTGATAGTCTTCTCATCTCTAATTCCTCCACCAAGTTCTAGTTTTAGGTTACAGTTCTCTCTAATCTTTTTAATCTGCTCTAAGTTCTTTGGCTCTCCTGCAAATGCTCCATTTAGGTCAACTAGATGTACCCACTCACTTCCTAACTCCTCAAATCGTTTGGCTACTTGCCACGGTTCATCGCTGTATATTTTGGCTGTCTCCATTAAGCCTTTGCTAAGTCGTACTGCTTTACCATCTTTTAGGTCTATTGCTGGTAGTATTGTCATTTTTTATTCCTTTAAATAAGTATATTAATTTATCAAAGTGTTTATAACACTCTTTTTTTTAGATTTTCAAAACACTCTAGTGATTTTTTCATGCCATTGCAGTTTTTATCGTCTTTTTCAAAATCGCAATCGAAGATAAAGAGGGCTTTTTTAATTTCAAAACCTATTTTGTCAAAAACTCTTTTATATCTGGTATGATTTTTATCCAAAAGTTTAGATTTACTCCCCATAACTTCAATATAGTTGGCAAACGCACCCTACAGGTTTATGAAATTTTCTATAATTTTTAAGCCATTTTCGTGGCTCTTCTCTGGGTGGGGTTGGATACCGTAGATGTTGTTTTTGTTTACAGCACTTACGAACTCATATCCATAATAGGTTTTTCCTATGGCGTATTTATCATCACATACAGCGTGAAATGAGTGGACAAAATAGAGATAAAACTCATCACTTAATCCTTCAAATAAAGAGATATCATTTTGTTTAAACATCTCATTCCAACCCATGTGAGGGACTTTTAGTTTATGGTCAAATTTAGACTCATCAAATGCGACTACCTCTCCCTCTATAAGTCCTAATCCTTCATGGCTTCCAAACTCTTGGCTATTTTCAAAAAGAAGTTGCATTCCAAGACAGATTCCTAGAAGAGGCTTTCCACTCTTGGCATACTCTTTGATAGCCTCATCCATACCATTTTCTTTGAGGTGCTCCATCGCATCACCAAAAGCACCCACTCCAGGCAAAATTAACTTATCATACTCTTTGAGCTTTATAGGGTCACTCTCTACAACGATATCTGCACCAACCATCTCAAAGGCATTAATAACCGATGCTAGGTTTCCCATATTATAATCAACAATTCCAATCAAAGGATATTCCTTAGTATTAATTAACGTGATTATATCAGATTTAAAGTAAAAGCAACGGAGAGACAGAGGTATTCTCTTTAGATTTTTTGGATAAAATTATGCAATTTTTTAAAAGGATTAGTATGAAAGTTGCTATTGTCAAGCTCTCTGCTATGGGGGATATCATTCATGCTATGGTGGCACTACAGTATCTCAAAGCAACCAATCCAAATCTCACGATTGACTGGATTGTAGAGCAAGGGTTCAAACAGGTGCTAGAGCATAATCCACATATAGATACTATCCTTACTCTCAATCTCAAAGCGATTAAAAAAGAGAGATCTGCCCTCTTTAAAGAGATCAAAAAAATCAAAGAGTACCGCAAAAAAAATTATGACCTAATCATTGATGCTCAAGGGTTAATCAAATCTGCCATAACTGCAAAACTTTTGGGAAGAGATATCGCAGGATTTTCAAAAGACTCTATCAGAGAGAGAGCTGCTAGTTATCTTTATAACCAAAAAATCTCTATTGCCTATGATGCCAATACTATTGATCGTAATGCCAAAGTGATAGGTCAACCACTAAAAGTCGAGATCACGCCTGAGATGATTATCAACAAAAAGGCGTTTCTCTTTTATGCCAATGAGGATACTATCATCTATGAATATCTAAGCAAAAAAGAGAAAAATATTATCTTTGTCATTGGATCTACATGGGAGAGTCGCAACTATCCAAAAGAGAAATTTGTTGAGATTGCCAATGCCCTTCAAGCCAATACTCTTGTCGCATGGGGGACAGAAGAGGAGCATCAAAAGGCACAATGGATAGCACAACATAGCTCCTACGCCAAAGCCCTTCCAAAGATCAATCTCAATAGTCTCAAAGCCATAATTGCTCAATCTGATCTACTTATTGGCAATGATACAGGACCTACTCACATGGCATGGGGACTCAATATCCCCTCTATCACCATCTTTGGTCCAACACCGATTAATCGTGTCTATCAGACCTCTATTAATAAAGTGATCAAATCCAAAAGCAACGTCAACCACTTCAAACTCAACAAAGAGGATTTCTCTATTACTGAAATTCCCGCCAAAAGTATCATAACCATGGCAGAGGAGTTGCTTAATGGTTGATTGGTTTTACCTAGGGCTATATAAACTTTTTGGATTTAAGCTACGTCTTTTTCCTCGCTCTTGGATTATTGTTATGATGAGGAGTATCGCTTGGTTTGCCTATCATGTTAGTAGCAAACATAGAAAAATTATTCAAACCAATCTTGATATAGCCTTCAATAAAAAACTTACCCCAAAAGAGCAAAAGGAGTATGGTATCTCTGCTTTTATGAATCTACTTGATACAACTTTAGGAATTATCAAACGTGATGGTATGCAAAAGGAGGAGGTGATCCAAAATGTCACCTTTGAAGGGGATGAGATCATCAAAAGATATCAAGAGAGTGGTCAAAAAATTATCTTTGTTACAGGACACCAAGGGAACTGGGAGCTACTTTCACAAGCCATTGCCATCAAATTCGACCTTACGCTAGTGGGTGTGGGTCGAGAGCTAGACTCAAAACTTATGGATAGGATTTTAAAAGAGAATCGTGAACGCTTTAATGTTAAGATGGTTTATAAAAAAGGGGCAATGAAAGGGTGTATCAGAGCATTATCAAAAGGCAAAGCGATAGGCATGCTGGTTGATCAAAGTATCAAACTCAGCCAATCTATCAATGTAAACTTTTTTGGCAAACCTGCGACACACACTCCTCTAGCCTCTATTCTCTCTCGAAAATTTGCCATAGATCTGATTCCTGTTTTTATCTCTACAGAGGATTACATAAACTATCATATCAAAATCTATGAACCTATCCCAACTATCAGAACAGAGGATCAAAAGGAAGATCTAGCAAAACTCACACAAGCACAAGCAGATATAATGGAACAGGTCATTAGAGAGAATCCGTCGCAGTGGTTTTGGATGCATAAGCGTTGGAAGATCCTAAATAGAGGGCTTTATCAATAGGTCATTTGAGAAGTTTCTAAAATAGGAAAAAACTTAGCTTTAGGGATTATCTACACCCCATAATAGGTAGCCCCTCTATGATGCACCACCAAAGCACTTGTACTCTGTTCAGGATGTATCTGAAAGGTCTCGCTAAGCTCTATACCAAACTCTTCAGGTTTGAGCATATCAAACAGCTCTCGACTAGCCTCCAAATCGGGACATGCAGGATAACCAAATGAGTATCTAGCTCCTTGGTATCGTCTCATTCTCACATCTCTAAGGGTTGCTCCCTCATCCTCTTTTAGGATACCCAAATCCATTCTTATCTGTTTGTGGGCTACCTCTGCTAGGGCTTCGGCTAACTCTACGGAGAAGCCGTGAACCATATTGTACTCTAGGTACTCTCCTGCATCGTAGAGCTTTTTTTCATACTCTGAAAACTTTGCCCCTGCACTTACACAGGTTAGCGCTATAATGTCATGTCTATCGTGTCTAAAGAAATCACTCAATGCTCTATGTGGTTTTTTTCGCTGTCTTGGGAATGTAAACTTGACACTGTATCTATCTTTAATCTTATCAAATGGCTCTTTGTTAGCGTTGGCATCTACATTCCACCCTTCACTCTCATCAAATAGATACAGCTCTTGGTCATTACTTCTACAAGGATAGTAACCATATATTATAGTTGGGTCAAACAGATTGTCATCGATAAACTGCTGTTTGAGTCTCTCATAAGCAGGATAGACTCTCTCCTCTAAGAGCTTTTGATACTCTCTTTTATCCATTTTGCCTTTTTTATATCCCCAGTGCATTTTGATAACCGTCTTTTGGTTAACCCACTCAAATATCATATCTATATCTAAGTCATCTTTTTGAAGCACTCTTCGCCCCCAAAATGGAGGGGTAGGAATGGCTACCTTTTCAGGCATGGTAAGCTCTGCAAAAGGAGGGATGATTATCTCTTTTTGCTCTTTTTTCTCTACCTTGTTCATATCTCCTGCTAGACGAGTATCTAGCCCTACTGTTGGGTCTTCATTATACTTCTCTATTCGACTCATAGCTACTACCCCATCAAAAGCATCACGACAATAAAATATCGCCCCCTTGTAGATAGGTCTACAGAAATCATCTACAAAACTTCGTGTCAAGGCCGCCCCACCCAAAAGCACAGGTATGGTTATGCCCATCTGAGCCATACTCTCTAGGTTCTCTTTCATTACGGCTGTTGATTTTACAAGCAATCCACTCATTCCTATAGCTTGGATTTTATTCTCTCTCATTGTCTCTAGGTAGGTCTCTAGCTGTACTTTTATTCCTACATTAATCACTTTGAAACCGTTATTACTTAGGATAATATCTACTAAGTTTTTACCCACATCATGCACATCACCTTTGACAGTACCAATCACCAAAGTAGTATCGGTCTCTTTCTCCTGCTTGGTTAAATAGGGATTGAGATAATCAACAGTAGCTTTCATTGTCTCTGCACTCTGCAATACAAACGGTAACTGCATCTGACCTGAACCAAACAGCTCCCCTACTACCTTCATGGCATCTATCAAGATAACATTGACAATATCATCAGGATTTAGCTCTTTTCGTGCCTCCTCTACAAGAGGTATCATTCGCTCCTTGTCACCATCCATTAGAAGCTTTTTTATCTTCTCCTCT
>CAZEUB010000065.1:0-15155 GCA_964515605.1 uncultured Sulfurovum sp.
GCGTTCATCAAAGTGAGATTTTACATCTTGATGAGTATAACCACAAATAGTAGCATACTTTTTATCAAGAGATATATCTTCTAAGTTATTCAGTCCACTAAAAAGACTAACCCTTGAAAATTTACTGACCCCTGTTAAAAAGGCAAATTTAACATATTGGTCACTCTCTTTAATCACTGAATAGATATTTTTTAATCTGTCTCGTATCTTTTTTGATAACTCTTTATTGGTCACATTATCTAAGATAGGCTTATCATACTCATCTATTAATATAACTACCTTTTGATTATATTTTTGATATGCTTTTTTAATTAATTCTAAAAAACAGTTTTTGACATCATCTTTATATTTACATTCTAATTTTAATCTCTCTTGGTTATCATCAATAATCCATAAAATAGTTTTGTCTAAATCATCAACACTCTCTGTTACTCCACCACCAAAGCTAATTTTAATTACAGGATAGGTACTCTCCCAATCCCACTTATCATAGATATAAAGCCCCTCAAACAGCTCTTTTTTACCCTCAAATATATCTTTGAGCGTATCTAAAAAGAGAGACTTACCAAAACGGCGTGGGCGTGAGAGGAAGTAGTATCCACTACTATTGATAAGCTTTAGAGCTAAATCTGTTTTGTCTATATAGATATAGTTTTTTTCTTTCTCTCTTATTTTTTGGAATGTTTGGATTCCTATTGGTAGGTTTTTCATGGGGTTTGACCTTTTATGATGTTTTGTATCTCTTCTATGCTATAAGAAGGTATCTTTCTATATAACTTAAACAAACACCTCTTTGAGTACCTCACCGATGCTATTTACGGGTATAATTTTAATAGCATCTCTTACCTCTTGAGGGATCTCTTCTAAATCTCTCTCGAAGTTTTTCTGAGGGATCAATGCTTTGTTGACTCCTGCTTTGTATGCAGCGATCAACTTCTCTTTGAGTCCTCCTATAGGAAGTACCTTGCCAACTAGCGTCAACTCTCCTGTCATGGCAACTCGATTATCTACCCTCTTCTCTGCAAGAATAGAGGCGATAGCTACTGCCATAGTAACTCCTGCACTAGGACCATCTTTTGGGGTGGCTCCTTCGGGGACATGAATATGGAGGTCATACTCTTTGTAGATACTCTCTGAGGTAACTTTGAGTCTCTTGTCATCAATCAAAATTTTGACAACAGAGAAGGCAATATGGGCAGACTCTTTCATCACATCACCCAAGCTTCCTGTGAGTTTGACCAAGCCCTTTCCTTTGATCTTAATCGCCTCAATCTTAAGCACATCACCACCCACTGCTGTCCATGCCAAACCATTCACCACCCCAATTAGAGGCTTTTGATCAATGACAGAGATCTCAAAAACCCTCTTTCCTGCAAAGAGAGGGAGATCTTTGGTGCGTATTTTTATCTTATTGAGCGTCTCATCCCGCAAGAGAGCTTTGGCTGATTTTCGCATCAATCCAGAGATTTTCCGACGTAGACCACGCACTCCAGGCTCTCTGGTATACTCATCGATAAGTATCTTGAGAGCTCTATTGGTAATCTCAAACTCTTCAGGTTGTAACGCATGTTTTTTAAGCTCCTGAGGGATGAGATACTGCTTGGCAATCTCAAACTTCTCATCAGGAGTATAAGAGCTTACTGAGATAAACTCCATACGGTCACGAAGAGGTGCTGGGATAGTGCCAACATCATTTGCCGTAGCGATAAAGATCGCCCGACTAAGATCAATATCAAAATTGAGATAGTAGTCTCGATACTCTGCGTTCTGTTCAGGATCCAAAATCTCCAAAAGTGCTGCGGTAGGATCTCCACGATGGCTTCTACCTACTTTATCAATCTCATCCAAGACAATAACAGGATCCATACTCTTTGCCTCAATCAACCCTTGAACCACTCGACCAGGCATTGCTCCTACATAGGTTCGTCGGTGTCCACGAAGCTCATTGACATCCTCTAATCCACCCAAAGCAATACGCACCAAAGGGCGATCTAAGGCTTTGGCAATGGAGTTTGCCAAAGAGGTTTTGCCCACCCCTGGAGGACCTGAAAAACAGAGAATAACTCCTGAATTAGATGCCAAAGAGACCTCTCGTCTCTCTGCTAATTCTCGCACAGAGAAAAACTCAACGATACGCTCTTTGGGTTCGGTCAAAGAGTAGTGATCCTCATCAAGTCTCTGCTCTACCTCTTTGACATTGAGTCGCTTGGAACTAAAATCGGTAAAAGGGATCTCAAATACCCACTCCAGATAGGAGTGAATCTGATTGGCATCGGCACTCTCAGGGTGCATTCTCGCAAATCGATCCAACTGCTTGGAGATCTCACTATGAACCCCCTTGGCGATATGTGGTTCAAGATCTTTTAGCTTCTCTCTAAAGGCTTCAATCTCCTCTTCTCTTTGGGCATCAATACCCAACTCTTTGTTGATCTCTTTGATCTGCTCTTTTAAAAAATACTCTTTGTTGCTCTGCTCAATTTTAGTATTTACTTTTGATCGAATCTCTTTTTGAACTTTAGCTGACTCTATCTGAGCAATAATAATATCAATGAGTCGCATCAACCGAACTTCAATACTCTCCTCTTGATAGATCTCATACGCTTCGTTTTTTGACATTTTTAAAAGTGAAGCGACCAAATCTGCAATACGATAAGGCTCATCTGTACCCGAAATTGTTCGTAGTAGATCTGCTGGAATACTATTTTGAACTTGGGATAAGAGCTTGAGCTTTTCATTTAATATATCTACCAATGCTTGAACCTTTAATGGTTCATAGTCACGATTCTCAACCACCCCAATGGTAGCGCTTTTGAAATTTGACGTCTCCAAATCAAGCGTCTCTACTTCTGAGAGTATCTCCCCTTTTGCCATTCCTTGAAAGAGAATCTTCACCCGTCCATCAGGGATATTTACCTTACGCATGATTGAGCCAATAACGCCATATTTGTGTATGGCATGTTCCTCTCTTGATCCCTCTTCACCCTCTTTGGTAGTGGTCAAGAAGAGTAGAGAGTTTTTCTCCATAGCATAGGTCGCAGCATTGATATCCTCTTGATTGGTCAAAAAGATAGGACTAATCATAAAAGGATAGAGAAAAAGATTATCCTCTATAATAATGGGCAGCTGCGTAGGAAATGGTTCATAGTTGTTAAGTTGCATCTACTCAAAACTCCTTAGTTAAATAGTCGATCAAAAAATCCCTCTTTGGGAGCTTCAATATCCGCAGAACGTAAAGGGGAGTTTGCATTTTTTTCTCGATACATCTTCGCCGCCAAAGGCTTATCCACACGCTCATAGAGTCTAGCAATATTTTCATTGAGCATATACTGAGCCATGTGTAGACGTACTTTGAGGGTATTAATCACAGGGAGATAGATAGAGTGGGGGTAGTTTTGAACAAAACGATCCACCTCATTGAGTGTATCAATCATCAATTTTTGATCTTTGTTGATATCTTTGACTCCCAAAAAGGCCGCTTTGATTTTCAAAAACTTTGCCTGTTCTACCTTATCTTTGGTAGCATACTTCTTAAGATACTCATCAAGATAATAGTCAGACATAATATAGGACTCATCATCCATGTGTGCCTGAGCTAACATCAAGGTTGCTGTAGGCAAAAGTGGTGATCGCATATGTTCACTTCTCAAAGAGACGTAGTAATTATCTGCTTTATCAAAATTAGATTTGGCAATACTTTTAACAATATTTTTATACCAATAGAGAGCTGGTTTATCATATTCACTGACGGCATTTTTACTGCTACATCCTACAAATGAGACCAATAGCAAAGCCACTGCCAAACTCTTTTTATATGTTATTGACATTTTTAACCTTAATGATTCAATTATTTAAAAGAAATATAATACCTCAAACTCCATTATATTTTGCTATAATCACCAAAAAATCATACAAGGAATTCAGTTTGACACTAACTATTATAGGTATTGGATCCATGGCAATGGCAATGGCAGAGGGGCTAAAAGATCACCATAACTTGGAGTTTGTGGCACGCAATTTAAACCAAAGCGAAATGCTCAAAAAAAGATTTGATGCCACACTCTATCCATTAAAAAACTTTGATATCTCAAACAAAAATATTATCTTGGCAGTAAAACCTTATGCACTCCTACCTGTAGCCTCACAGCTACAGGGATCAGCACATACACTCTACTCTATCCTAGCAGGAACACCACTTGATGCACTCCATGCGATTAAAGCAGACTACTATATCCGAACCATGCCCAATGTAGCAGCAAAATTTGGGGCTTCAAGTACTATTATCACAGGAGATCATGTCAAAAAAGAGCAAGCATCTGAGATCTTCTCTGCCATTGGAGATACCTTTTGGGTAGAGAGCGAAAAAGAGATCGATATCGCCACAGCCATTGCAGGATCAGGTCCTGCACTGCTTAGTTTGGTGGCAGAAGCAATGATGGATGGGTTGGTCAAAGAGGGGATGAAACGCCCCGATGCAATGGGTATTACCAACTCCCTCTTTAAAGGATTTGCACCACTTATTAAGAGTGACCATCCTGCCCTTATCAAAGATGCTGTCATGAGTCCAGGAGGCACTACCGCAGCAGCTTATACCGCTCTTGAGGAGGGGGCGGTGAGAGCCTCTTTTATCAATGCTGTCAAAAAGGCATTTGAAGTAACCCAACGCTAACCTCTAGTCCATATCCTCTGCCAATGCCTCTATCTCTTCCATGGTAAGAGGAAAGTCTTCAGCTCCACCTACACCATCCTCTTCTAATATTGGAAGATCTTCCTCTCTTGGAGTAGGAGGCGTAGGTTGCACAACATGTTTGGGTTTTATTTTTGGTGCTCCTTTTCCTGTTTTGTAAACCATAACTACCCGCGTCTCAATGGTTGAATTTCCTCTTTTATCTGTCGCTACATAGCTTAGGACATATCGGTTTACTCTATTGATATCCACCTCTCCCAAAATATCTATTGACAAAGGATTTCCCTCACCATCTCTTGCAGTAGCCCCTGGGTCAAAAAATGGCTCTCCCAATTTATGATAAAGCAACTCTCCACCCTTTAAAGAGACAATAGGCATCTGATCCTTTTTAGAAGAGATAGGCTCTTTTTTAGAAGGAGAGGGTTGTGCTACTGGCACTACTTTTTGAACTTTTTTGGGAACTTTTGGTGTTGTTTTAGGTTTAGGTTTGGAAGATTTTTTGCCCTCTTTCATTATAATTTTCCCAACTCTTCCACTACCTCTGATAATAAAAGCATTCACAGCGACAATACTATTGTTGGGTTCATAACGCAGAAGATCCGCCTCTAAATCCCTACGAATGGTATGCCATCTCCCATCAATGCTCTTTTGCCCTAAGCCAAAGTACAATACTCCCCCACTACTCCCTGAGGTATAGATAAGATCTCTATTCCCATCAAGGGTATCTACACTAATAATAATCACATAACTCTCACGATACTTCATCTCCCACTCAATTATTTTTGAGCGTTGATTATGCCATGCCCTTCTCCCTTTTTTAGCACCATTGATATAGGTATCTCGACTACTTTTGCTTTTGAACTCAGTTACTTTATAGCTCTTTTGGGGATCTTTGACTTGCTTAATAGTGCCAAAGGTATTGCTATAGAGAAGATGCCACTCATTATAAGTTTTGGCATCAACTAGAGTAGAAAAAAATAGCATAAAAAAAGCCAATAGATATTTAAAAATCACAATAAAGTTCCTCGATTATTTCAACAACATATCTTAACAAAACAAATCTTTGTATTTTCTTTAAGTAATATTTTACTTATCATATTATAGTTTAAATTCATTAGTATAAAATTATGATATAATTTAAAAATTAATTTTTTAATTAATAAAAGGATAATATATTATGGCTAATTTTAAAAAATTTCTATTTTTATGGCTCATACTCTCAGGAACACTTCTCTTTGCAGATAGTACACGTATTACGGTTACAGATGCTGCTACGGTGCATGAGAATAGTGGCTCTATGCGATTTACCATTCAACTCAGTGATGCACCATGGTTCTCAGAAGTCAAGGTACGCTACTATACCAGTAACGGCTCTGCTAAAGCAGGAGAGGACTACACCTCTACTAGTGGAACAGCTACCTTTACATGGTGGACAACCACACAGACCATTACTGTTCCTATCACAGATGATAATATTCATGAGTCCACAGAGAATCTCTACTTATATATCTCTAATGATCAAGATGGTTATACCGTCACTCGCAATAGAGGTAGAGGTGAGATTGCGGATAATGATAAGGAGAATCTTCCACTTGAACTAACCCTTCACAATAGACTTGAGAATGAGGGGGATAGCAACTGGGTACTCAATTTTACCGCACGACTCAACCAAGATGCCCCCAGAGATATACAAGTCAACTATACCACACAAGATAGCAGTGCTATTGCAGGAAGTGACTACATTGCCTCCTCAGGGACAATTACCATTTCTGCGGGATCACGAGATGGCTATATCCCTATTACTGTTATAGGAGATCTTGATCCTGAAGAGAATAGAGAGCAGTTTAAAGTCAAAATCACCTCCATTAGTGAAGGAGAGATTGTTAGAGATACAGCAACAGGAACTATCTATGATGATGATGCCATCCAAGTAGATATCTCTAGTCAAGATGTCAATGAGGGAGATAGTGGTGATCGAAATAAAATGCCATTTAAAATTTTTCTCAAAAAAGCATACCCTTCAGATACCCCTCTAAGCATCGATTATCAAACAGAAGATGGATCAAACCCCAGTGCGACAACAGCAGATTCTGATTATATCACAACCAGCGGTAGTGTCACTTTCCACAAAGGAGAGCGTGAAAAGATGGTCTATGTAACCATTATTGGAGATGAGACAATTGAGCATGATGAGAATGTTCGTATGCGTATCTCAGGAAGTGACTATATTATAGATCACAGCTCTGAGAGTGAGATTATCAATGATGATGGAGATTATCCTAGTGTGGATTTCTCTACAGGAGATTTCTCTATTGAAGAGGGAAATAGTAGTACCAAACAGTTAATCTTTAACTTTACATTAGACAAACCAGCTTTGGCTGATAGCTCATTTGACTACTATACTGCCGATGATGATGCAAAAGTTTCAGATAACGACTACCAAGCCATCACAACCACCACATACACTATTCCTGAAGGGAGCAAAACCATCTCTATTCCTGTCACAATCAATGGAGATACAAAAATTGAGAATGATGAGACCTTCTATCTCAAATTTACCAATGAGAAAAACATTGTAATTCATGGACATACCGCAAAAGGAGATATTCTCAATGATGATGGCTCCTATCCTGAACTTACATTTGATCACAATAGCTATGATATCACAGAAGGAGATGAAGGAGAGAAGACTCTTAACTTTACCCTTACTCTTGATAATGATGCCATTGCAGGTTCATCCTTTAGCTACAAAACACTAGATAGCACAGCAAAATCTAGTGATAATGATTATGTTGCTGTTCACACAACCACCTATACATTTAAAGGAGGTGAGCGAACTATTAAACTTCCTGTAACCATCAAAGGAGATAAAAACATTGAAGATGATGAGGCATTTTATATTCGTGTTCGCAACCCCAATGGACTAAAGATAAGAGACAATGAGATTCTAAGCAAAGGGAGAATAATCAATGACGATGGTGAGTTCCCTCGTGTCTCTATCTCTGCTGAGAAAAAAACTTATCAAGAGGGTGATAGCAATCAAACAAAAGTAGATTTTGTAATCAAACTAGACAAACCCTCAACAGATGATGAGGTAAGTGTGGAGTACTATACTACTGATAGGACGGCATCTTACAAAGATAGCGATTATCAACAAATTACTACTACCAAGCTCTTTTTCAAAAAAGGAGAACAAGAGAAGCATCTATCAGTATATATTATAGGGGATGAGAAGGTTGAAGAGGATGAGTATTTTGCTATTTGGCTAAACCACCCTCACCATGCCAAAATGGGAAGCCAATATATCACGATCAAGATTCTCAATGATGATCAACACAGCGATGAGCCATTCACCTGTAATAGCAATATGTATATATCAAGTAGTACCAACCGAGGCAATGGAGAGAGTGGAAGAATGTGGCTACATAAAATTGATACCAACCAAGATCCTTTTGAGTTTCAAGTAGTCGACAATGAAGGTGCAACCGAACTCTATAATGCACTTGCCTACTCAGAAAAAGACAACTACATCTATGGTCTCTATCATCGAGAGTTGATCCGACTTACCAGAACAGGAAAAGTTATCAATCTTGGGAGAATTGATGCTCTGCCAACTATTTTGGATAACAAACAACTCTATGCAGGTGCGAGTTATAATGGATTCTACTATGTTACAGGTCCGGGTGTTGCCTATGATAAGATTTTCAAAATCAACCTCTCCAACAAAGAGCTAAAAGAGATTACACTCACCAAAGCTGTCTCTATTCAAGACTTCTCATTCTCTCCTAAAGGGAAGTATCTTTATGGTATTGCTGATGGAGGAAAACTAATCAAAATTGAAGTTGCTACAGGGAAAGTAACAGAGATTGGATCTAACCACAGTGACTATCAGTTTGACTCTACCTTCTCTGATAAGAGAGGACGTTTCTTTGCCAATGATAGTAAAGGTCATGGTTTCTTTGAATTTAATCTTGAGACTGGAGAGAAGCTCTTTTTGTCAAATTCTCAACCTGCTACTTTGAATGATGGAGCGAACTGTATCAAAGCTGCTTTGGTATTTAATGACTTTGGAGATGCTCCTAAAAGTTATGGAAAAGCTCGACACAGAATTGCCAATGGTATCTATCTTGGAGATAAAGTTGATCATGATATTCACAACTTCTATGGAGAGGATGCGAATGGAGATGATAATAATGGAATTGATGATGAAGATGGGGTAACACTGGTCGATGGTAGTGATCTTAATGGTAGCTATTTTGAACTTGAAAAACGTCACAAGCTTAAAGTCAAACTCTCCAAAAGAGCCTATCTTAGAGTTTGGATAGACAAAGGGATAGATGGCAAATTCGACAGCAACGACTTGGTTTATGACAATCAACTCAATGCAGGTGAACAGACTATTGAGTTTACCCTACCTGCTAATCTAAAAAAGAGAACAACTACCTACCTCCGTGCAAGAGTCTCCTCTACTCCCAATATGGATCCCAAAGAGTTCCTCAGAGATGGAGAAGCAGAGGATTATGCCATCAAGTTTGGCTCAGCGATACAGCCTCTAAGAGGGACATTTAATATAGAGCGAACAAATAGTGGTAGTTCTCCAATTAATAGCAGTGAGAGAAACGCATGGTATACCCAAATTGTTGGGCGTGATTTTGACTACTCTGTTCTCTTCTATGAGGAGGATATGAGTGCCCAAAAAGAGATCGATAATGTAACGGTCAAACTTGAACTCATCAACCAAGAGAGTAACCAAACACTCTACACCCGTTATGCCCATATCAAAAATGACCCACCAAAGAGCCGTATTGATGTTACACTTCCAACAAATGATTTAGCCTCTCTTCCTGCTACCAAAAAAGCGATCTTTAGGATCTCTTATGGCGTAGACGATAATGGGAATATCATCCAAAGCAGTTGCTCAACTGATCCCAAGCGTTGTTATGAGGCACAGAGAAAGATCAAGACAGAGTATGCACGAGACAACTTTGCAATTCGTCCCGAGAGCTTCTATATGGTACTCAAAGATCATAACCAAACACTAAAGATTAATCGAGACCCAAGCAACAAAAACAGTAATAGAGAGAGACTGGCAACAGGATATGATTATAATCTTACTATTATTGCAACACAACAGGGCAAAGATCCTATCAGCAATCCTGCATGGGATTATAATACCACGATTGATCGTATCTTAAGATTTGTTAAACCTGCAACTGCAACCTGTCAGGATGATGCCAATGTCACTACTCCTGTGGTATTCAAAGATGGCGTAAACCAAGTTAAACTCTTTGAGCATTTCAATACAGGAAGCTATGATCTTCATCTTGTTGATAGCAACTGGAGCCGTGTCGATTGGGACAAAAAAACACCAGATTGTAAACTTGATGATGCCTCTATCTCAAGAAGTGGTAATCAGCTTTCAGGATGTAATATTGAATCAAAACCCGATCTATATTTGAGACTCTACCCCTTCAAGTTTGCGATGAATTTCATGCTCAACAACCTTCCAGATGCCAACCATGATGATTTCATCTATATGAGTGAGATCAATGCGACTGATGCCGAAATAGCACTACAGTTTATAGGCACAATCACCGCACAAAGTGCTGATGATATCAACAATACCAACTTCACAGTAGGGTGTATGGCAGAGGATTTGAGACTTAGAATTGATGCTACTACCCTATCAGATAATGGGATTGATCAACCACTACAAACCTCCCTCTCTCCCAATCGAGCCAGAAGTGATCTCTTCTGGAGTCGTGTTATACGCTACAATAATGATGCTGATCCAAGCCATAGTGATCTCAATCAAACCGTTATACAGATCTCTGATCCTATTGATATAGATGCCAAGCACTTCCTCGATGATCAAAATGGTACAACCACCATTGATCTAAGATACAATCTCAACAAAAATCTCTCAGAGACCATCAATCCAATTCGGGTCACACTGCATGCCATAGATAGTAACGCTACAAATGCTTTCTCTGAAGCGAATATGAGTAGTCCTTACTACCCAATAGGTCATCAAAATCTAGGCGATAGTATTAGAAACTTCTACTTTACACAAGTTGCTCCTGATCAGACAAACTATAAGAGAGTATACTTCAATAAATCTCCATCAATTAGGACTCCTCTGAGTATTGATGTCTTTTGTGATGCCAACGGTACACTGCGAGACGATACCAATATCACAGCACATACCAATATTGCGAACAGTCCAAGACAACAAGATGGGTGGTTTCTTCTTATTGATCACAACACCACTATCGATGGAGGAGTAGTAGGGCTTACACCTACACCTCCTATTGTAACACTCTCGCATAATCCCACTCAGGTCACTCCTATTGAGTTTTTGGGAGGACGTTTTGGTCTATTGGTAAATCGTTTTGATCTCTGTACCTCTGCACAAAATCAAAGTACTGTGGTTATCACTCCCAATAGAGCATTGAGATATCACCCCAATCCTGCCAACAATGGATTGCCTAGATACCAGATCTCATGTACCACTGATAGTGCTTCTCAATGGACAGGTGTGGGACAAACAGGGAAAATCATCAATGCCAATCCAAATGTGATAGAGACACAAAAAATAGACTGGTAACAGTTTTAGACTTTGTCTCTGTAGGTGATATAAATAAACTTTTTTGCTATAATAGTGTGAAGAAGGAGATGCTTATGTCAAAAAAATTAATAGAGTTAGATGATGGATTGTTGATGGAGGTGGAGATACCTCAAAGTGAAATAGAGATGATCTCGGGTGGTTCTGATATGGTTGAGAGGGTTGATAGATCCATTAGTACTGTTGAGACGCTACTTATAAAAAGTGTTCAACCAATAGCTCAAGCCTATAAATCACTCAACCAAGGTATAATTTTGGAAAAAGCAGAAGTGGAGATAGGCATAGGCTTTTCGGCAGAGGGAAATATCTTTGTTGCCAAAGGAGAAGCAAATGCTAATCTAAAGGTTAAGTTGGTTCTCTCTCCTAAAGGCTAAAGTCATCGACTTATAATGAATAAAATCAAAGAGTCTAATATGAATTCAAATCAGATCTATATGAATCAAGCGATCAAAAAGGCGTGGCAGTATCAGCTTCGTACCTATCCCAATCCTGCAGTGGGTTGTTTGGTTTTGTATCAAGGAGAGATAGTCGCCCTAGAGGCTCATCAGAAGGCAGGAACTTCACATGCTGAGGTGTTGGCACTACTACAAGCTTATGAGAGTATATCTGGGCAGAAGATAACATTTGATCGATTTGATGCCAATCAGGCACATGCGTTTTTGTATACACTTCCTGAGGGTTTTTTTGGTGAGTGTAGGATTTTTGTGACACTTGAACCCTGTTCTCATATAGGGCAGACACCCTCTTGTGCGTCACTATTGGCTCATCTAAAACCCCAAAAGGTTTTAATCGCCACGCATGATCCAATCAAGGGACATGATGGGGGATTGAAGCGACTTTTGGAGCAGGGGATAGAGGTTGAGATCGGTATCTCTCAAAAGGAGGCACTGGATCTCCTAGAGCCATTTTTGATTTGGCAAAAGAGAGCATTTGTTCTCTTTAAGGTAGCACAAACATCAAATGGTAAGATAGGAGGAGGCTATCTAAGTTCTCAAGCCTCACTAACCCATGTGCATCAGTTGCGAGGGGTTTGTAGTCGTATGGTGATTGGTGGCAATACTGTCAGGGTAGATAGACCAACACTGGATTGTCGCTTTACAGGTGAGGAGGCTCCTGATATTGTGATCTACTCCAAAGAGGGATATTTTGATCGAGAGATACCGCTCTTTGGGATTGAGGGTAGAGAGGTGATGGTTACCGATAAGTTGGAGATATTTGATGAGCCTTCGTTTATTTTGGTTGAGGGGGGAGAGGGGATGCTCAATGCCCTCAAGGATAAGATAGATTGGCTTTTGCAGTATCAAACCCCCAAACTCTCTTCTCACTCTTCATCTTATGATCTTGACCTTGATCTGACGTTTTTGATGATTGAGCCCACAGAGGTAGATTGTCGGATATGGAGTCGAGTGAGCTAGGTTTTGCTTCTATTGTGATAATGTTTATCTTGGGATTTTGGCACAAACAAGGTACCCATTATTTAGCATTCTGCACCCATCACCTCTTTTAATTTTGGTAGGGTTTTTTATGGTTTGGTTTTGGGTTGTTTTTAGTGTTGTGGCACATCCGTTTAATAGCACTCCTAGACCTAAAATAATAACTAACTTACACATGGTATAGAGTCCCCCCCCTTATCTCTTCAATATTTTAAGCGGATTCTACTCTTTTTTTGTGTGATTAGTGTGGATAATATACAAAAATATAAATATTTTTGTATAATTTAGTATCACTTGTAGCGCAAAAAGCATAAAAAATGTTTCTTTAATACTCGTTTTTAACTTTTTAAAAAGATAGTAGTGAGATTATCTGATACACTTAGAGAGAGCATATCTGATTAAATAGTTAAATCTTGTTAAGTTACTCGCTATATTGATGTTTCTAGTATATACAAATACTCTATATGTAACACTTTTTATTTAGATTATATTTATTCTATATCTCACTCACGATATAATAGCGCTCATAACCTACTCTTCCAGATTTAAGCTTTATACAGTGACTTGATAATAAGTTAGTGCCAACTCCTTTGAGATTAATTTTTGGTAGGTACTTAAACTTAAGGTTTAAGTATGGAGATGGTCGATACAAGAATAGGTAATTTTATGCATAAGGATCAAAATGGCAAAAGGTAAAAAGGTAACGGTGATAGGTACAGGGAATTTTGGATCAACAGTAGCGTTTATTATGGCGATGAATGGGACATGTCATCAAGTTGTTTTGCGTGGACGCAATTATGATGTTGCCAAAGGAAAGGCATTGGATATGTCACAGGCTGCCAATGCTGCAAGACAGCATACGATAGTAAAGGCAGCCAAAGTGGCAGAAGATATAGCTGATTCAGATGTGGTGGTCATCACTGCAGGGGCACCAAGAAGTCCAGGAATGAGTCGAGATGATCTTCTGACCAAAAATGCAGAGATTGTCAAAGGGTATGCAAGAGAGATCAAAGAGCATGCCCCTGAAGCAGTGGTAGTAGTGGTCTCTAATCCTCTTGATGTGATGACCTATGTGGTGCTTAAAGAGACAGGTTTCCCACGAGAGAGGGTGCTTGGAATGGCAGGAATATTGGATGCAGCACGCATGGCACATTTTATCTATGAAAAGTTAGAGTATGGTGCAGGTCAAATTCGAGCTACTGTTATGGGCGGACATGGAGATACAATGGTGCCACTCCCTAAGTTTACAACAGTAGCAGGTGTACCGATTGAGGATCTGCTTGATTCTGAGGAGATCGGTGAAATTGTCAAAAAAACTAAAAATGGTGGTGCAGAGATTGTCAATCTTCTGGGAAATGGATCAGCCTACTATGCTCCTGCCAAATCAACAACAGTAATGGTTGATGCGATTCTTAAAGATACCAATCAGATCCACTCGTGTGCCATTATGCTCAAAGATGACTATGGCTACTCTGACATTGTCTCGGGTGTTCCTGTAATGATTGGAGCAGGGGGGGCAGAAGAGGTGATAGAGATGTCTCTTAAGCCATTGCAGAGAGAGCGGTTCAAAAAATCAGTTGCTTCGGTTCAGGAGATGGTTGATAAGCTCTATGAGTTAAATTTTTTTGATAGTTAGCAGAGTAAACTTAAATCTTATATGATAAGTATTCTTTATACTTATCATCAATACAAATTCTTTTTGTTTCACTTTTATACAAATCTCCTCTATTTTTTTATGATGACCCCCTCTTATTTGTATAATTCTGTATAATTATGCTATTTTTAATGACGCTCATAAGTTTAAACAATGATTTCATTTTGTTGTCTTTATATCTAAATCATTTTAAAAGCTTATGCGTAAAATTAATAAAATAGGAGAGTGCTTAATGAGTAGTCATGATATTGTTTCAACTGATGTACTTATTGTCGGGGGCGGTCCGTCGGGTCTTGCTACGGCAATTGAATTGGCAAATCAGTTGAAAGAGAAAGGCGAAGAGAAGAGAATAATGCTCATCGAAAAAGGTAGTGAGATTGGCTCACACATCCTTTCAGGTGCAGTTATTAGACCAAAGGTATTTAAAGACCTACTAACAGCAGAGGAGTTTGATAAAATTCCATTTGACTCAAAAGTTAGTACAGATATAACAGTAAAATTGAATGATAGTGGAGAGATGGAGTTGCCATTTCATCCGCCATATATGAAGAATGATGGCAACTACATAGCATCACTTGGGCAGGTCTGTAAATATCTAGCTTCTATCGCAGAGGCAAAAGGTGTAGAGATATACACAGGGTTTGCTGTTGATGATATGCTCTATAATGCAGATGGCAAAGTAGCAGGGGTTAAGACCAAAGATACAGGTATTGACCATAATGGAGAAAAACTTAAGAACTATCAAGAGGGTACAGTTGT
>CAZEUB010000066.1:0-4618 GCA_964515605.1 uncultured Sulfurovum sp.
GATAGATACCCTAGTAGTAGAGGCAAAAGAGCAACTCAATCTCTATCAAAGAGATGAGATTGTTCAAGAGTATCTCAATAATGGACTCAAACTTCAATGTGTTGTCATTATCTTTTGGGGGTGGGAGATGCTCTATTGTGAGCAATTGGAATCAAAAACAAAAAAAGAAAGGCATTTATGAAATATTTACCAATATTAACACTTCTAACATCACTTCTCTACTCTCAAGAGACAATTCAAGCACTTCCCTCTTTGCAAGGATTTAGAGGAGTAGTCAATACCCCTAATGCGGAGGTGCAACAAGAGGGAGAGTTTGAACTTCTCTATACCAACCAAGTTGAGAATTTGACTCCTGACTCAGTTATGGATTTTAGAGATGATAAACGTGAGGAGAACTACTTTCTCAACATGGGGGTTTTGCCTAATCTTGATGCTACATTACGCTATTCCTATGGAGAAAACTTAGAGAGAGATATTTCCTATTTATCAGATCGGATTATCAATCTAAAATATCAACTCCCCTTTATCCCAAAAGATATCTTAACGGTAGCTTTGGGTGCAGAGGATTTAGGAGGAGGCAATAGTTATCTTAGCAGTCAATATATGGTTCTTTCTAAAACCTACAAAAACCTTCGTGCCTCTCTTGGTTATGCCAAAGGGGAGGAGATCGCTGCTCTGGATGGGGTATTTGGAAGTATAGAGTATCAACCCTTTGCGTGGCTTCAGCTTGGAGGAGAGTATGATACCAAAGAGTGGAACGGTGTCCTTAAAGCCAACTACGCTACCACCCTCTATCATCAACCTACCAATATTGGACTAATGGCAAAGAGTTCACTCGATTATAATGATCTCTATTTTGGGATCTATGCCAACAGTCAATTTGATCAACGATTGGGCAGAGCGTGGGAGCGATCTTATCTAAGTATGGATCATCTAAAACCTACATTAATGCTTGAGCCTAGCTTTATATTAGTTGATGGATCAGAGTATGGGCATATGGACTATACCGTTGCTCTTAATGCTGAACTCTCGATGCGACTTTTTGATCATACCATAGTAAGTGGAGAGTATAATATCCCTCTAAGCATGAGTGGTAATTTTGATGATGGGGGGATTTTTGCTTATCGTAATCGTCATAAAACCACACCCAATATTGATCAGATACTGCTCTCTCAATATCTTCCCATTAAGACCTCTTATCCATGGATCAATCTCTTACAAGTCGGTCGATTTGACAAGGAGTTAGAGGGTGTCTCCTTTGAGAGTGGAGTAAGCAACCCAACTGGAGAGCATCGCGTTATGCTTAAGCTTAGTTATCTTCAAGATGATCTTCATCAACAGATGGATCGTTATCGTGATGAGATACGAGAAGAGAAACTTCTCTCTTATCAATATCATTTAGCAGAGATGAATGCTAATCTCAAACTTACAGCAGGGGAGTTCCTCTATAATGATCGAGGGGTAATGTTGGGACTCAAACGCTACTTTAAGCATATCAGTGCAAGTTTTGATATTGCTTATACCAAGCATGATTATAAAGGCAATAATAAAGTTGGTCGATTGACCCTAACAATGCCCTTTGGTACAACACAAAAGCTACGCTCAGACTACCTTGATCTTCAAATGGGAGATCTTACTTATGTCCGACGAAAAACATTGGCATTAAAGAGTGGTACAAACTATGCTCAACCTCTTCACCTTAATGAGGTCAAAAATCACTTCACTTTAGAGAACTACTATTTAGAGAGAGAACATTTTTAGAGGATTTGATAGGGGAGTTTATGATTCATTTATCAAACTCTGTTATAATGCGTATAAATCATTAAGGACATAATCTTTATGCAACACTATGGTATTGAAATTTTCAAAGGGCTGGATCAAAGCTTTGAGCAACAACTATTACAATATGGGAAAGTAGTCTCATTTAACAAAAGAGAGACTCCTTTTTTGGATGGAGAACTCTCTAAGTATTTCTATATTGTACTCAAAGGTAAAATCAAAAGTTTTCAGATGAACTTAGAGAGTGGCAAGGAGCAGACACTCTTTGTCTATCGTGAGGGGGATATGTTTGATACGTTGATTTTGCTAGATGGAAAACCTCACGATCTACTCTATGAAGTTCTGGAGAAGAGTGATCTGTTGCAACTTCCTATCGAGAAGGTTCGTGAGTGGTTACGCACCAATGAGCAGTTCAATCGCCACTTTTTCCCCTATATCGCCTCACAGATGCGTCATACAGAGGAGTTGGCAAGTGATCTCTCTTTGTACTCCACCTCAGAACGCCTCTCCAAACTTCTCTTGCAAAATATCAATCCAAACAACGCTCATTACTATCAATTGCTTCAAAACCTCTCCAAAACCGAGATTGCCAAACTCTTAGGGACAGTACGCAATGTAGTAGAGCGTCATCTCAAAGAGCTAGAGCAGGAGAGAATCATTGAAAATCAGCGTAAAAATATCTATGTCAAAGATGTCAAAAAACTACTAGAACAATCCGAACAACTCCTCTTAAATTAATCTATCCTCTTGGCAGTGAACTTATAAAAGAGTGCCAAAGTAGCGATCATCAAAGAGACTCCAGCAATTAGATAGACTGCATGGTTCATATCACTATAGTGTTTGGTTAAACTAATTTTGAGTACCAACATCAATGCTTCAATAGATAGAGCAGTAATAATTGAGATTAAAAACTTGATAAACATCTTACTATCACTTTTGACATGTGGATGGTTGTTTTTATATACTACCTCATGCTCCAAAAGATTTTTGCCTAGATCAAAAACTGCCAATCCTAAAGTTAATGAGATAATAGACTTAAAGGTTATTTGAATCAAAGAAGCATCAGCAAAAATATATCCACCAAATGCTATAAAAGAGTAGAAGATCAAAATAATAGAGAGCGTAGTCAGACCATACCCTATTAATCCATAGATAACCTTATTGAATCTGCTAAAGAATTGAGCATGGGTAACATAGCCCAACTCCTCTAATAGTGCCATAAGATTAAAATCCATGACCAAATAGTGATCATCTACCTTTTTGATTGCAGTGATAATGGTATTTCCTGTAATGGAACAGATATAGGGAGGGCTAATATACTCCCCCTTTTCATTGAGTCTTTTGGTTTTAAAAAGGGTGCTTCTATTACTCCCTATGCGACTAACATCTTTGGAGACCCGTGCAAAACTAGGACTGCTCTGTTGGTAATTTTCATCTGTCACATAGAGCAGTTGCAAGGAGCTAAATGTCTCAAAAAAACCCTCCAAACTTTTATTGTCAAGAGAGATAACACCATTATTATGGATGTTATCTATAATAAAATGCTCAATATCACCTCTGTGTTCTTGATAGCTTTTAATCAGACCTATCACGCTATATCCTTAAACTCTTATTTGTGACTCTCATTATTATCAGATGATAGAATCTTCTCTTTAAACTCTTTGAGCTTCTCTCCTAACTCTTTGAAGAGTTTCTCTGCTTTATTTGGACCTTTAACCTCTTTCTCCACCCCTTTGATTAATTGATGTAACTCTTTATAGGTTGTAGTACTTTTGCTGACATATCCTAATTTTTCTGCTTTATCAAGCTCATCACTTGCCATAGCAAGATGTTTAAGGGCTTGTTCTCTATTCTCTTTGGCTATATCTGAAGCGGTTGCTACAAGTTGAACAGTATTAATCAGAGGAATAGGAATAATCTGATTTACTTCAGTAAAGGTACTAAGTGCCAATCTTAATACCTCTTTGGCTTTAGCTGGTTTCTCCTCTATAATATATTTGGATGCCAATTTCAACGCATCAGGATAGGAGATTAGTGGAAGGTTTACGACTGTTATATCAATCTCACTTTGTAATGAGTAGAGTAACTCTCCTGCCTCTTGTACATGCCCTTTATCTAATAATGCTTTGACCTTATCAAGAGCAATCTCTACATCTTTTGCCGAACCAATAAAATTTTTGACCACCATTCTATTCTCTATAGGCAGTAGTTTAGGGGTATCTTTTGCTAAGAGAATTGATTCTAGTTTTCCTAGTGCTAACTCAATATCTTTTTTGGCATCTTCTGTTTGGTTGTTATTGAGTGCATTCAGTGCTTTTGCTGAAAGTTCAAGAGAGCTTAGTGCCTCTTTGACCAATTTAACTTGTCTATTCTTGGCATTTTTGGTTGCTGTTTTGGTCGCTTGTGCTGAGACCTCTTTACTACTTAATGTAGTGGTATTGGTATCTGCTATTGAGCAGCTTGTCAAAAGTAGTGTTGCTACAAGTGTTGATAAGAGTGTTTTTTTCATCTGTCTAATCCTTTTTTACTATTGTTGTTTTTGTATAAAGATTGTTTAGTCGCCTAGACTAAACTTGATCAAATTATAATAGAATAATAGAGAGAAAAGTGCCACCTAAGTAGCATTTCAATCAAAAAATGAGATACTCAATTTTGGCTTTTTTTCAAAAAAGGAGCTTCATGAAAAAGAGATTCAATCTATTTTGGGAGATTTTGAGGAGATTCAACTAAGAGTACAGTGTACTCTTTTGGATAGGATAGGCTCTTATAATGATATGGAGAACTATTGAGTCTCTTTTTTAGATTGTGTTATAATTTCACAATACATCAAAAGGCAAAA
>CAZEUB010000067.1:0-22769 GCA_964515605.1 uncultured Sulfurovum sp.
TTCTTGGGTGTTTTTTGATAGACCCCTCCATCTCTTCTATAAATGATTAACGTTTTATGCTATAATGCAGGTATTAACCAACCAAGGAGCGTACCCAATGCAAAATTTTATATTGACCCCCAGAAAAGCTGCACAAGATAAAAGCTCTCAATCTTTCTTGTGTGAAAAGGTTATGACTCATTACACACTTTAGATTTACTAAACAAGAATGCTACAAAAGACAGCAAAATAAATCAAATTTCTTTAGATGAAAAGCGTGTGGTTATCTCTAAAGATTTAAATTTTATAGACTAAAGCCATCCTCCACCTCGTCGCATCCTCTTCTGAGGTGCGATGTATGGGCGATTTCGACAGAGACTTCCCAAGAAAAAAGCTCTTTACTATTATTTTCCCTTTATTACTATTTTGGCATACATTCCAGGAAAAATATTATGATCTCCTTTATCAAACGATACACGCATTCTAATTTTATGCGTCATTGGATTGGCATCTGGAACAATAGCTTTTATGGTTCCAATCGTTTGGTATTTAATAGAGGGAATACTTACACTAACCTTTTCTCCCACTTTAAGCTGTGTTATAATACTCTCTGAAACGGATACATCTATCTCTAAATCTTCCGTATCAACCATCACAATGGTTAACATACCAGGCATCACCATATCACCAGGTTTAATATTTCTTTGAACTATTACACCATCTGAGGGGGCTTTCATCTTAAGATAGTTAAAGAGAGTTGCCATCTGTTTGGCTTTGATAGAGGCCTGCTCTACTAAAACTTGTGCCGAGTCTAACATAGCAGAGACATTTTCTGCCTGTGCATCCAAATCATCTATATCCATTAAAGGTATCTTTTTACGCTCCTTGAGCCTCTTTTTTTTCTTGTTGATATTTTCTAATCGCTTACGCCAAAATTCAACAACTATTTTAGATTGCTCTAGCATAAGATCAGCTTGAGATTTCATAATATCAAACTCTGCAGATTCCATCTCATAGAGGTCATCTTCACGCTTAACTCTATCCCCGATTTTTACAAAGACCTTTTTGATATAGCCCATATATCGAGTCCCAATCATCTTTTGACCATCAGAAACAACAGTACCAGTAATGGTAATATCATCTCCTTTTAGAGAGATTATGAGTAAAAACGTTACAATTAATAATTTTTTCATTGCCATCCTTTAATAGGTTATTGATGTTACCATTTACGCAAGTTTATATGACACTTTAGACACTGTTGTGAGATCTTACTATACGCTTGAAGTGCCTGAACTGGATCACCTGACTCAAAACGCTCATCAATATCTTCTGCTTTCCTTGTGATTTTCTTTTTTATCTTGTTGGTCATCTTTAAACTATTATTTATCCATCTCTCATAAATATCCTTGTTATTAATTTCTGAATCTATTGGACCTACCCTCTTAATGGTCTCTTTAAGTGTTTTGGTGCCATCTTTGACAATGTCAATATTATTATAGAAGAATCCAGTCTGAATATCTTGCATCGCTTGTGCCATCTTTTGCATATCTGAAACTCTATCACTTTGCGTATAAATATCAGCAGAAACGAATGTTATTATCACTGGAAGAAGTACTTTTTTCATGTTGTTGTCCTTTTTTTAGTTAATTTCTTAATGCTATTGTAACAGATTATCTTTAACTATTCAATTGATTTAATGGACATTATTTATTTTAATTACTATTTTTTATACTTTTTAAGTATTATTTCAAATAACTATTGCTAAGATTTGTTTATCAATAAAATGTAAAAAGGATTTTCACAATGAAAAAAGTAGTAATAATAAGTGCGATAACTGCATCAATGATCACAGCTCTATCAGCAGACTTTAGCTTTGGTGATATGTTCAAAGATATGAAAGAGGCTGCTACTAGTATGAGTAAAGATGCAAAAGACTCTATAGCCTCTATGAAAGATGGTGCGGTAGAGACATCAAAATCTGCAGAGAGAACCGTAACTAATGTGAGTTCTGATATGAAGGACTCTTCTGTAAAGGTATCAGATGACCTTAAAACAGCTGAACTCGCAACCACAAAGGATACTAGAGATTCAGTTATCGAGTTAGCAGAAGATACAAAAGACTCTATTACCAATACTACAAAAGATCTAAAAGACTCTTCTACTATCGCCTCTAAAGATATGAAAGATTCTGCTATAGCTGTATCTAAAGATGTAAATGATGCGACAAAGACTATCTCTAATGATACCACTAAAAATGTTACAACAGTCTCAAATGATACTACCACTTCAGTCAAAACTATCTCTAATGATAGTAGAGACTCAGTAAAAACAGTATCAAATGACTTGGATGATACCGCAAAGAAAGTCTCTGATGATGCAACAGAAACTAAGAGAGAGAATCAAGAGTAGATAGAACTCTTCTATGAATAAGGATAAGCTACCCGTAACTTTTGGTAGCTTACCCCCTTTTTATTAAGAACTATTCATCAATATCTTATATATAAATCAAAAAATGTTATTATTATAAATTACATAATAACAAGGAAAAATCATGAAAACTACTTATAAAATTAAATTAAAAACAGTAATGTTTTTGATTCCTCTCCTCTCTTCTCTGCTACCTTCCTCTCTCTTTGCTGAAAGTGATAAGCATTTAAATAATAGTGTAAACATCACTATCCCTAAGCCTCCTAAGGTTGTCACTCCTATCACTATAAAAATAGATGGTGTAGATAGTGCACAACATGACCGCTCCATTAAGTTTTCCAAACGCATGCCTCCAAACTACATCAATAGCAAAGAGCGATATGCCAAAGATGGAAAGGGTACTGCTCTAAGCAGTTCAACAAAAAGAGTAGGAGAGGTAGATAAAGGGCGTGTTTCTGCTTACCTCCGTGCACCCATAGTCAATGTTGAGAGAGCTAGAGAGAGGCTAACAGATGCTGGTTTTGAGATTGTCAAAATTGTAGATCTTACTAATAGTAAAAGTTTGGTCTCTATTGTTTTTACCAATAAGGCACTAAAGAGGTTGGCTTCAAAAAAGGATAGAGGATTTGTGGGTACATTACGTCTTCTTTATGACAAAAAAAACAAACAAGTGAGTGTAACCAATCCTATCTACTTTACCAAAGCGATGCTACAAGATGAGTACAACCAAAAGGAGGCACAAAAACTTCTTGTTGCCATTACTAAAGCATTTCCTAAAGCCAAAGACTCTATGGACAAGTTAAAGTTTCAACTACTACCAAAATATCACTTTATGAAAGGAATGCCATATTACAAAGATATGGTAGTAGTGGCTCGTGGAGATAATCTATTGTCTAAATTAGAGAATAACAAACATATACTCTATAAGATAAATTTAGCAAATGGTGTGACTCTTGCAGGTGTTAAGTTGGAGGAGAATACACAAAAGTTTATAAAAAAGATTGGCGTAAAAAATGCAGCGATGCTTCCTTATCCTTTAATTATAGAGAGAGGTGAAGCCAAAATACTTGATCCTAAGTACTACCTGCCATTAATGTATCCTCAGTTGACTATGGAGGGGTTTATGACCATTGCAACTATTCCTGAATCGATTATAGAAGATTGCATAGGAGTATTTAAAAGTTACGACCAAACAAACCACAAGGATTAGATATGTTAAATATTGGCGAATAGAGACTTTATAGAGAAGAGGGAGTTGGGGATAACATTGTTGTCTGACGAGAGCAAAGAGTTGTGTAAACTTTTTAGGGTTTGGCAACTCAAAAAGAGCGTAGTTGATCAATATTGTATGCACTCATTAGAGAGAAGAATATCAACAACTCTACAGAAAAAGTGATATCTACTGATTATAGTGTCGATAGGCTTGTTGTTGGGTATCCTCACAGATAAAGGAGATCGCTTCACTCTTATAGTCGTCTCGATACTCCTCATACACATCATCACAATTGGCTTCATTGTAATGGTTGATAATAACCAACTTCTTCTGTGCCAAAAACTGTTGCATTCCCTCAAAATCCCACCAATTTTTTCGATTGGGATAAGATTCATAAAGAACCCCATCAAAGAGAGCAAATCCCTCGACACTATTTTTTGCCATACACTTCATCCCTTTTTGGTGAACATAGGCACAAAGGTTATTGATATAGGCAGTGGCTTGGTGTTGGGTAAGTTCCAAATTATATCTCTTTTTGGTCTCCTCATCCCACCAATCCATATTGTCAAACTCAACCCAATCAATACCCCAATTTGACATCTTGTCAATACGTCGTCTCATTACCTCTTCGATACCTGTAGTGGTTTGACTCACATAATACTCCCCCTTCCAAGCATCCCAAACCTCAGAGGAGAGATAGGGTGCCAGTTCAGAGAAATCCTCTCGCCAATCTTCACCTGTCCCTACAGAGATATAGCCTCCTACTTGATTGTTGTTGGCTTGAATGGTAGCAATATAGGGTACTACCCCCTTCTCAAAAGGGTCAACCAAAACATACGCATCATGAGCCTGTTTCAAAATCTTATCAATGGTATCTGACTCAAAATTCTCTTGATAAGCTTGATTATAGATAGGCAGAGGGGAGGAGAATAGCTCTTCTGATCTATTAGCCTCACCTCCACATCCTATATAGAGCAGTAGTGTAACCACCAATAGATATCTATTCACTCTATCCCTTCCAAAAATCAAATGCTAGTGTAGAACCAACTCCAAAAAGCTCTCTGTCTTCAAAGAGGCACCGCCTACCAATACCCCATCCACACTCTCAATAGCTGCGATCTCAGCAATATTGGCTCCCTTGACACTTCCTCCATAGAGAAGAGGTCTATTAACTACCTTCTTGAGTGCCTTGTGTGTCTGTGTAATCTCCTCTACGGAGGCACTACGTCCTGTTCCTATTGCCCAGATTGGCTCATAAGCAACCATAAAGTTTTCATAAGTTGTATCGATCCCCTCAAATTGAGAGATAAGATGCTCCATTACTGCATCAATCCCCTGCTCTCGTATCTCCAAAGACTCTCCGATACAGTAGATAATCTCAAAGCCCTGCTCTTTGAAAAAGGCAAACTTATCCGCTACTTGTGATTGGGACTCACCAATAATATCTCGTCGCTCACTATGTCCAATAAGAATGGTGTTGATATTAAACTCTGCGAGTTGATCCAAACCAACCTCCCCTGTAAATGCCCCACTCTCTACAGGATAAGCATTTTGCACCCCAATAGTAATGGTGTTGCTATCATAGTTATCCAACGCAGTCAATGGAGGAAAAACATAAATCTTATCTTCTGCTCTCTTTTTGAAGAGTTGAAGTTCTAAAGAGCTAAGATACTCTCGTGTCGATTGTCGTGTGTGATTGGTTTTAAAATTTGCTACATATATCATATACTACCTTTTTGTATGCGATGGTTGCAAAGAACAACCATCATAAAATTACGATCTTAGGGCCTCTATACCTGGTAGAACTTTTCCTTCAAGTAGATTAAGACTTGCCCCTCCCCCTGTACTAACAAAAGTCATCTCCTCAACATCTCCTGCTTTTTGTGCCACATCAGCGGTATCACCTCCACCAACAATTGTCGTAGCATTTGCATCAGCGATATTGTGTGACATCTTCAGACTCCCTTTGGCGTACTTATCCATCTCATATACTCCCATTGGTCCATTCCACAAAATAGTCTGTGCATCACTCAACACTTCACGGAAAAGCCGTGATGAAGCAGGCCCAATATCAAGCCCCATCCATCCATCAGGGATCTCTTGAGTAGGAACATATTTTGAAGGAACAGTATCAGAGAACTCAGGTGCGACAATAACATCAATAGGAAGATAGAACTTTACCCCCTTTTTTCGTGCTTTGATCATAACAGTTCTTGCCTCATCAATTAGATGCTCTTCAAGCAAGGAGTTACCAATCTCATACCCCTGAGCCTTGAGGAAAGTAAATGCCATTCCTCCACCGACAATTACTTTGTCTACCTTATCTAGTAGTTGGCGAAGTGCTTCGAGTTTACCTGAGACTTTGGATCCTCCTACTACCGCGACAAAGGGACGGATTGGATCTTTGAGGGTCTTATCAAAGAAGTTAACCTCCTTAGAGAGCAAGAAACCTGCGGCTCTATGATCCCTATCAAAGAGTCGTGCCATAGCATCAATAGAGGCGTGTGCTCGGTGACACGCACCAAAAGCATCATTGATATAGATATCGACCATAGATGCTAACTCCTTAGCAAATACTTCATCATTTTTGGTCTCTCCCGCTTCATAACGAAGATTCTCAAGCAACAACACCTCACCTGCTTGCAAAGCAGCGGCTTTGGCTCTGGCATCTGTGCCTATTACATCTTCTGCTAATTGCACACCTGAAGCGATTTTGAGGAGTGTTTGGAGTCGTGTTGCTACTGGTTTTAGGGAGTATCGCTCCTCATACTTTCCAGGCTCGGGTCGCTCATAGTGTGAAGCAAGAATAATTTTGCACTCTCGATCGATACAGTATCGAATGGTCTGCAAAGCACTTCTAATTCGTCGATCATCAGTAATATTGCCATCATCATCTTTGGGAACATTAAAATCACAACGAATAAATACCCTCTTGCCTCTTATATCAATATCTTTAATTATCTTCAACTTTAACCCTTTTTTATTTACTAATATGGACTGCCATATCCACAAGCCTACAGGAGTAGCCCCACTCATTATCATACCATGAGAGTACCTTGAGCATATTGCCACCAATTACTTGGATAGTATCCATTGCTACTACCGTACTCTGTGCCTCTCCTACAAAATCTTGTGAGACACGATACTCCTCATCAATCCCCAAAATACCTTTGTGTGATCCCTCACTTGCACGCTTAAAGATCTCTTTGACCTCATCAAGTGTCACCTCTTTGGCAAGATTCACTGTCAAATCTACCACAGAGACATCAGGAGTAGGAACACGAATCGCTTGACCATTTAGTTTCCCTTCAAGTTGAGGCAAGACTTTGGAGATTGCTTTTGCTGCACCTGTGGTTGTAGGAACCAAATTGGTAGCACCTGATCGCCCCTTTCTTGGGTCTTTTTTGTGTTTGGCATCCAAGATAGGTTGAGAAGCAGTATAGCTATGGATAGTGGTCATAAGTCCTGATCTTATTCCAAACGCATCATCAAGCACCTTTGCCAAAGGAGCCAATCCATTGGTCGTACAAGAGGCATTGGAGACGACAGCTTGACCTGCATACTCATCCTCATTGGCTCCGATTACAAATGTTGCGGTATCATCTTTGGCAGGGGCAGAAAAGAGTACCTTTTTGATTCCACTCTCCAAATAAGGTGCTACCGACTCTTTGGTCAAGAAAGCGCCCGTACACTCTAGTACCAACTCTGCACCACAATCAGCAAATCCAATTTTTGCAGGATCACGTTCAGAAAAGAGTTTGGCTTTGGTCTCACCAATATGTACATAACCATCTCTAACCGATACATCCTTACGTGTTCCATGAACTGAGTCATACTTCAACCCATACTCAATAATATGCTCTGCACCACTGGCATTGACAGCAACCAACTCCACATCATCTCTATCTGCAATGATGCGTGCGACACATCTACCTATTCGACCTAAACCATTTATTGCAACTTTAACTGCCATCTATTACATCCCTTTTGATATAAAACCTTAGTGAACTCAGGTTTTTATGATAAAATTCTTTACATATTACATAAATAGAGGTTATTAATTGTTTAAAGGAAGCAAAGAGAGGGTTGCTCTTTTTGGTGGGAGTTTCGACCCGCCACACATCGGTCATAAATCCGTTGTCCAAGAGGCACTAAAGGTCTTAGAGATTGAGAAGGTTATTGTTATCCCTGCCTATCTCAATCCATTCAAAAGAGACTCTTTTTTTACACCACAACAACGTCTAACCATGACCCAAGAGATCTTTGCGACAGATAAGCAAGTCGTCGTAGAGGCATTTGAGATCCAACAAGGAGAGAGTACCAAAACTGCTACCACACTCAATCACTTTCAAAAGAGATATGATGTTCGCTATCTTATTATAGGGGCAGACAATCTTAATAATATTGAACAGTGGTACCGTTTTGAGTGGCTCAATAATCAAATCACTTGGGCTATTGCCACAAGAGCTGGGTATCAAACCGATACCTCAAAACTAAGATCATTTAAGATCCTAGAAGTTGCTGTAGATATTAGCTCTACAGAGATACGCAAAACAAACAATAAAGGAAAACCAAACCATATGAAACTAGATGAAAGAGTCGATCGCATCGTCAATCTATTGGATACCAAAAAAGCAGAAGAGATAGAGGTCTTTGACCTAGAGGCTGTCGAGTATATCGCCAAACGTGTTATATTGGCAAACTCACTAGGAGGCAAACACTCAGCCTCCTTGGCTGATCATCTCAAAAATGAACTCAAACCCTTAGGGGAGAAGTTTTTGCATATTGATGATAGTGAAGATTGGGTGGTTATTGACATGGGAGATATCCTCATTCATATTATGACACCTACCTATCGACAAAAGTACTCACTTGAAGAGTTTTTGACAGAACTTAGCCACAGAAAATCAGAAGAGGAGTCCTCTTAAATCACTATCTATTGAGAGAACTTAATCCCCATATTATAGGTACTAAAACTGAAATAATTTGGCAAGGTTGATATAAAATTTTTATAGCAACCTTCAAACAACCTATTTCCCATTAAGTAGTGAAAGATAGAGCTTTTTGGTAATAGTATCGTTAGCAGGCATTCCATGAGATATTTTGTATTGAATGATTGCTTGTTTTAACGCTGGAGTCATAATTCGTGTGGTCTGAACGCCATTCATCCCTTTGAGAGAAAGTAGATAACTTATCATCTGTATCTTTTTGTTGAGGGGTTCTCTTAGAAATGTGCTAGAGAGATATGCCACAATATCTGGGTTGACTTTTCCTCCATCAACAAGTAACCAATAAGGAAATTTCCCTAATTTTCCAAGAACCTCAATTACAGAAAACTCAACCAAAACAACAATAGAGGCATGAACTCCTTGAGATTTTGTTACAGAGTTATTAAATCCAAAACCACTTCCTAAAATAGAAAATGCAAACTCATGAGCTTTACTTTTTTTCTCAATGGTTACCTCATTAGAAGTCGATGTTCTGGCAATATAGTTTCCTTTGTAGAAATTGGAGGGGTTAAAATTAATTGCTAGTTTTACAATCTGGTTTTCATTGTCTCTTGCACCTCCTATGTTCCCTCTCTGTCCATTTTTGGTTGCAGTTAGCTCCATATCCATACCATTTGCATCTGAGTAGATCACATCATATTTGGTAATTGACCCATTTATTTTAAAGACTTCAGATCGTTTAAGATTCTCACTGTTGTTATCATAAATAACCGTAACATTACTACCAATACTATTGAATGCTGTTTTGACAATATCGGTAATATCAGCAGGAAGTCTTGCCTGTTCTGCTGTCATATTGGAGATAGTATCAATCACAATATTCATAGGCTCACCATAAAAGACACCAATCATATCATTGGCTCGTCTTAGAACTTGTGTATAATCTGATTTCTCTGCTTTAATTATTTTCCCTGCTTTGTCAATTTTGAGCTCTGGTTTGGTATTGTTACACCCCCCCAAAAGCAGGACTGCCAATGCTACCCCTGATAATCTTATAACTGTTTTTTTCACAATAATACTCCTTCCATTTATTTTACATAAAAATCAATTTTTCCAACATGGACTGTAGGCTCACTTTTTTGGTTCTCTAGCTCAAGCACCAGTGCTTTACTTTTGGTAGGTTTTGGAGAATTTTGGGTACATCCGTTTAAAACCATTAATGTGACAACTGCCATTCCCATTAAAATTTTCTTTCGATAAGACACCTTTATACCCTCTCTTTACTCAACAAAAAAGTCAAGTTTTCCAACGCTAACTTGGGCACTACTACCCGCCCCTCCTAAATCCATAGAGAGTCCCTTTGATTGAGCAGAGGATTCACCAAAAAAACTCAAAAGTTCAGACTTGCTAATATTTTTAATATCAAGAATAGGCTCTTTGCTTAAGAGTGCATAGACACTGGTCTTCTCTTTTTCACAATTTTTACAATCCTTGGTCGCACGAATATTCATATTGCCAAAGTCATTAGGGAAAAGATATTTACCTCCCATTTCACTTAATGGAGAGTTGGCATTGGGGTAGAGAAGTCCTGTATTACCATTATTATCAAGATAGATAATATAGAGATAACCCTCATTTTTCCCTGTATCTACAATAAAACGAACAGGCTCATTTTCGGAATAGGTTGGGTTTCCTTTGAGTGTAATACCCATAGCAATACCTTGGGATTGCAAATCTCTGAGTTTTACACCAGAGGGGGCAACAGGGACAGGAGCAGGTTTATTCATAACAGATGTTTTTTGAGGTGGAGGAGCTACCTTTTTTTCTCCTGCACAACCTGAAAAAATCATTGCTACCAATGATACGGTTACGACTACATTTTTGATCTGTTGTTTTTCCATTTTTTCTCCTTTAAATATAGTTTTATTTAAAAGTATATCATAAATTAATGTCTTAAAAATGTCACTTTACCATAAATTGGTATTTCCCTAATTGAGGTTTCATCTCAAGACTACTTTTTGCGGTTGCTTTAATACGAACAGCGCGACTTAGCATATTCGATTTTTTTGATTTTTTGGGAAAACTGATTAATCCCTTACTCTGAATATCGTGAATAGTAGAGATTGGTTGAGCAGTCAAAAGAGCATAGATAGTTGTCCTCTCCTCTTGACAATTAGCACAACTTTTGTATGCTTCTAATTCAAATTTTCCATTGGATAGATCTTCAGGAAATTGATATCTTCCTGAAATCTCTTTGGTATTTACAAAGGGATTTGGATAGAGAATTGTAACATCATTTCCATCCACATAAAAGATAGACAAAAAACCTCGATTGCCTTGTGTATCTAGTGTAAACTTAACCGATTCCCCACTATGGTATATCTTTTTGGAATAGCTAAGAGCCATCCTATCAACCTTATTGCTCTTGAATAGAGACTCTAGTGTCTCCTCTACTGTGTTTGCTCTACTAGGTTGTGTTGTAGCTGATAGAGTTGTTGTACTGGAAGTAGAAGGTAATGATTTTTTTAGAATAAAACTCTTAAGCGGTTTAGCTCCTATAGTGTTACTAGAGTAACTAATATTTGGATGGTGAGGTTTACCATTGGTCTCTTTGGCATATCTCAACACCTTATCAATTAGAATTTTATTAATCTCATTTAAAGATTTTGATTGAAGGTTACGATCTGTAAATACTTCAGAGAGAGAGTTTGTAAAAAGACTACCTGTAGGAGTTGCTAAGGACTCTTCAGTATCACGAGAGGAGGAGAATACAATAAACTCTTCATCTCCACTCATCTGATCACCTCCTACTGATAGACCCTTGGAGCTACTTAACCTAAAAGAGTCAGTAACCTCTTCAGGCTTGATAGTTTTGGCTTGTGCTTTGCCATTTAATGAGCGAAATACCGTACCACTATGGCAAGAGTCAAAAAAGATCAATTTCTTGGCTCTAATCTCATTAAATTTTTTATATAAGATATCATCAATAAGATGCTTGTTTATACGTCCATCACTCAATACCAACGTCTCATCTTCTCCATCAGGCTCATCACCACTCTCATCTCTTTTGTGCGATCCATGACCTGTATAATAGAAAGCAAAAAAATCATCAGAATCCAAATGCTTCCCATAATTATCCAAATACTCAAGAACTTGCATAGACTCTTGATTATACAACACCTTGGTCTCAAACCCCCAACTCTTGAAGAGTCTTTTCATCTTATCAACATCTAGCTCAATTCCGTTAAGATCAGCTCTCTCTCCTTTATAATCGCTTACGCCTATAATAAGAGCCTCTTTTTTACTTTGAGTACTCTTAGAGAAACTAGCAGAGATTCCCTTATCCTGTGCAAAATTTAAATCATTTGCATGGGTTTGAATAGAGAGAAACGTACATGATAGTAAGAGGTGAAATATATTCTTATAGTTTTTCATCATTGTATTCCTTTCTTTTTATTATAAGCCGTTTTTTATAAAAAACATTTTAATTCAAAACAATTAAAAATAAAATATATGTTTTTTTATTTAAAACTAATATATTTTTTTGTATAATCTATATATATTTAATATTAAGGAGTTAATAATGAAACTTTTCAAACAGACATTGGCATCCATCTTGATCTTCTCAACAATTGCTTCAGCTGCAACATTTGAGCAAAATGGCGTAAAGGAGGGGAATAATAAAATATCTATTGGGCTATATAGTATTATTCCTGATGAGGGAGATGAGAGTATTACACTATATGGTCAGGCTGGTCACTTCTTTAGTGATGATATTGAGGGACTCCTTGATATTATGACAACAACCAGAGATGGAGAGACCTCTTATTATCTTGCACCAGGGGTAAACTACTACTTTGCCAAAACACCTGTATTGACACCTTATGTAGGAACACAAATCTATCATTTTGGTGATACAGGCAGTGATGTCACCTCTTATGGTGGAAGAGTTTATGGAGGAGCCAACTACTTTCTCAATGAGAATGCTGCAATAACACCAGAAGCTGGTGCAGAATTTTTTGAACTAGAGGAGTATCTACAAAGCTATGTTAAAGTTTATCTCTCTTATTTCTTTAACTAAATCTATTCAAAAATATTCTACATCCAAAGCACTCCTAGATAAAATTCTAGGAGTTTGCCATTGACACTCTAAAGAGATCTTTTTATGATACAATCAAAACTGCATTTTAAAATTAAGGAAACGTTATGAGAAGAGCAATCAAATATTTTGGTTTGTTACTATTGATACTTGGGATATCCTCCTGTCAAAATAGCACCCCACAACCTCACCACACAAAAGGACTAAGTACAAGTAGCACAAAAGCTGTGGACAGTAGTGATCCACTCACCGTTATTGGAGGAGAGCTAACCTATGACCTAATAACAACCATACAGAGTGATTATGAACTATATGGCATAAAGTTTAATCCCAAAAATAATACCATTATTGCATATGGAGATAGCAGTATCCTTACTATATATAATCTTGATATGCAGGTAATTGCTTCAATCAAAAGTAAAAATGATGAGATCAATGCCATAGATATTAGCCCTGATGGAAATACTCTTGTTTGCGGAGGGGATGATGGTTATATAGAGATTTGGGATCTTAATACCTATCAATTACGTCATCGTATGCAGAGCAATGCAGATGATACCTTTGCAGTTGCATTTAGCTCAGACAACAAAAAAGTTGCCAGTGGAGGAGAAGAGAGAGTTATTGATGTATGGGATAGTCATTCAGGAGATCAAATTGCTCGTTTGGAGGGGCATCAAGATACCATTACAGATCTCTCCTTTATTGACTATAATCGAAAAATTGTCTCAACCTCAGCAGACAAACAGACCAAAATTTGGGATGTGACCAAAAAGAGAGTAGTCTACTCCTATCTTGCACCCTCAAATGAGTATGGTAAGATCATGAGAGCCAAATCATTTGATGATTATACTATTCTTGCACTGACAGAGGTAGAGAGAGCAACAGGAAACAGTCGCAGAAGAAACGGTCCTCCTGTGTGGAAATATAGTATCAAATTCAAAGATAATCAAGGCAATACCCTCCAAGAGTTTGATGGACATAGAGGCTCAATTACAGATATTGATGTTGCTTCAAATCGAAGCTATATGGCATCAAGCTCAGAGGATAATACTATTAGACTTTGGGACTTAGAAAAGAAGAAGCATATCACCAATATCGTTCTCAAAGAGAGAGGAGAAGGGGTAACCATTAACAGATCAGGACATCTTTTGGCAGCATTAGAGGGAGAGAAGAGAATCAAGCTCTTTCAAATCAAGAGCAGTTACTCCCCTAGCCTAACCCCCTCACATTCAGCTCCCGTCTCATCTGTAGGAGAGAGCAAAATTGATAGCAGTTGGTACAACCATCAATATGCTATAGTTGTAGGGATAGATCACTACAAGCGTCTCTCTCTTCCTCGATTAAATAATGCCGTAAAAGATGCTCGCAGTATTGCCGCTATTTTACGCAAAAAAGGCTTCTCAGTTATTGAACTCTACAATGAAAATGCGACCAAAGAGAGAATCCTTGATGCACTTAAGAAGATTAAACAACTCTCAACTTCCCAAGATGCTACTCTCTTCTATTTTGCAGGACATGGTGATGGCGTTTCAGGACATAATAACGTACGAGAGGGTTATATTTTGCCTTATGATTTTGGTTCTGATCTCAATAATCCCAATACAGATGTAATGCAGTATGATAGATCAGCACTAAGCATTAGCTCCTTAGTTATGTACTCAAGAGATACCAAAGCCAAACATATCGGAATAATTTTGGATTCTTGTTTCTCTGGTCTTGCAATGGAGTCAAAATATACCAACAAATCACTACTTAGCAGCAATGCAAAAGCACTTGATCATGTCGAGTATGATAGCAAAACACGCTCTGTACGCATCAAACCCACAACGAGTATAACAACTCAATCAGAGAGCAGTAATAATGAAGTCAACAAGTTGTTTAGAGAGCTTCTCTCCAAAAAGTCTATCAATATCCTAACAGCAGGAGATGATCAACCTGTATTGGATGGAACCCAACACTCACCCTTTACTCAAGCTCTTTTGGAGGTTTTGGATAACAATATCAACAAAGGTGGCTATATCCGCTTTAGTACCTTGGCAGACTACATCAAAAAATATGTAGAGAAGAGAACCCAACAACAACAAAAACCTCAATATAAAAATGAGAGTTTAGAAGATGGAGATTTTATATTTAAGATTTAATTTTTATTCTCTAACATTTATTTGAGGAGAAAGCCCTAAAATCTAGGGCTTTTGATTTGAAAAGAAGAAAGAGAATGGTAAAAGTCTTTATAATAACTACTCAGCGTCGATTTTCATACCAACAGTAGAGTCTTTGACCTTGCTTTTGTTTACAATATTCAAGTTGACATTATCGTTCGCTTTAACTTTTGATCCTTTGGCTTTGATCTCCATTCCAACGGTTGATCCCTCAACTTCACTTTTGTTCACAATATTTAGGTTAGTGTTTTTATTTGCTTCAACTTTCGATCCGTCTGCCATTGCAACGTTTGCTCCTAATACCATCAATCCTGCGAGTGCTAATGTAAGTTTTTTCATCTTTAATCCTTTATTTTGTTTTGATAAGTGTAGTATAGGATAGTTTGGTGTCCTTTTAGTGTCTATCCCTTTATTTGTGATAATATATAATCTTAAAGAGATAGAGGTTAAGTAGATTAATGCACTACTTTATCTAATTAAAAATAAATGGTCAAGCTTCTGTTATTGAATATTTTGTAGAGTTCCTCTCTCTTCTCTTTGGTATCATAGTCCAAATTATTCCCTTGTATCCATAATCTATTAATATTTTTTAGATTATGAAGTGGTCTAAAGTCAATATAATCAAAATTATTATAACTAAGATCCAAATCCTCTAAAACCTTGACATTATTCTCCTCTAATCCTAAATCATTAAAATCAATAGAACTAAGTCTGTTATGGCTTAAATCCAAACTTTTAATGGTTCTAAAAACACTTAATGGCGTCAAATCAATAGCATCTAATCCACGATTAGAGCAATCTATTTTACTATTGTACTCTGCGGTTGCTTCATTGTATGCACTCTCGATAAAGTTCTGTCCACAAGTATCACGGTACCATGCCTTGAAGGTATTGATATCACCACTACTACCAACGAGTTCACCCAAATCATCTCCATCTCCTACATAGATGGTTCGATCTCTGGTTACGGTATTGTTGTCTGAATCAGTAACGCTATAGGTAACATAATAGGTTCCTGCTCTATGCGTATCTACCTCATCACCTCCAACCCTAACACGTGAAGTTAAATCTCCATCTTCCAAATCATCTGCACGATAAGCAAATCGATCATAGACCTCACCCACTCGCAAAAAGAGTGAATTAAAATTATTATCTGTAAAGGTAATAGTAGGTAGAGAGCCTACTACATTGCCTCTATTACCAGAATAGATATCATAACCTCCTCCATCACTAATGGTTACCGTTCGGTATTGTGTCTCTGCACTATGTCCATCGCTATCTGTTACATTGTAACTTATCTGATAGGTTCCTGCTCGATCAAAGTTGATATTATGCTCTCGTCTCACTTCAGCAGAGAGATCACCATCTTGAGGATCACAAGCACTGTATCGATCACCATCTTCTAAAACAGTATAGGTTCCCAAAGGAATATTGATATTGGTCTCTCCCTCTAGTGTAATAATAGGTGAATCCCCACTAAGACAGTCGACTGCTGCACTATTGTTATCACTATTTTCACATCCTGTAAATGTCATGGTACTCAAACCAAATAGCAAAGATGCTACCATTGCATTTTTTATATACATTGCGTATTCCTTTTGTTTATAATATTAACAAACCATTTTAACCAATAATTGTTGAGAAATTGTTCATTATAGCAAAATATCTCTCTGTCCCTTATTGTTAGGAGCAGATAAAACCCCCATCTCTTGGAGCTGTTCAATAATATTGGCAGAGCGATTATACCCTATTTGTAGCTTTCGTTGGAGATAGGAGATGGAGGTCTTTTGATCATTCAAGATCACCTCTTTTGCCTGTTCATAAAGCTCATCTAACTCCCCTACCACACCTGTACCAACCAATGATTCACCCTCATCCTTTACTAAATAACGATCATCATACTCAGGCTCTCTTTGTGCTTTGAGAAACTCTACAACCTCCTCAATCTCCTCCTCTGAGTTCCAAGGAGCATGCAGACGCACCAATCCATTGGCACCTGGTGGGGTAAAGAGGGCATCACCTCGCCCCAAAAGAGTATCGGCTCCTAACGCATCGAGAATTACTTTGGAGTCGATTCTCTGTCCTACTCGATAGCTCAGTCGCGAAGGGAGATTGGCTTTGATCAATCCTGTGACCACATCCACACTAGGACGTTGGGTAGCAACAATAAGATGAATACCACTTGCTCGTGCCATCTGTGCCAATCGTGCAATCGAGTACTCTACCTCTTTTCCTCCTGTCATCATCAAATCTGCTAACTCATCAATAATCACCACAATAAAGGGCATCTGCTCACCCCCTTTTTTCTTGATCTTCTCATTATAGTTATCAATATTTTTGGTACGACTCTCTGCCATAAGCTTATAGCGTCTCTCCATCTCTGCTACCATATTTGCCAAAGCAGCAATTGCTTTATTGGCATCAGTAATAACAGGAGTAAGCAGATGAGGAATATCATTATAGATAGAGAACTCCAACATCTTAGGATCAATCAACATCAACTTAAGGGAATCAGGATCATTACGATAGAGCAAGGAAAGGATCATCGCATTGATTCCTACTGATTTACCAGATCCTGTGGTTCCTGCAATCAAAAGGTGTGGTAATTTTTTGAGATCCGTGACAAATGGGTTTCCTACAATATCTTTTCCCATAGCAATAGTTAGAGGAGATTTGGAAGTAGTAAAGATCTTATTTTCCAAAATATCACGCAGATAGATCGTATCGAAACTCTCATTGGGGATCTCTATCCCTATTACATCTCGTCCAGGAATAGGTGCTTGGATACGAATCGTCTCAGCTTGAAGTGCCATTGCCAAATCATCTTGAAGATTTAAAATTTTGGAGACCTTGACATTGGCAGCTGGTTTGAACTCAAAAGTAGTTACCAGTGGACCAGAGTAGATATCCATTACCTCTCCAGAGATCTTGAACTGTCCTAACTTCTCTAATAGAATATGAACCTTATGATCAATCTCCTCTTCATCAATTCTTTTAGAAGTTTGTGAGGGCTCTGCCAAAAAATCCAAAGGAGGCAACTCAAAATCTTCAGGCTCTTCTACCTCTCCCTTTTCGAGTTGATCCATCAGCTCACGATTCTCTTTTAGCTCATCAACAATATTAAGCATAGAGGCATGCTCCTCTTGAGCCTGCTCATCACTTATTATAAGATCTTCATCATTATCTACGCTACTAATAATCTTTTTAATATCTTCAACTGGTCTCTCTTCAACCAGTATTTTCTCTTTAATTTTTTTCTTTGAAATACTCTTTTTGGGTGTTTTCTTACGATGAGTTATCTTTTTGGGACTCTTTTGGCGAATAGTTGTGGGTTCTTTTTTTCTACGTTGTCTCTGCTGTTTGGTAATAATTGTGGTCATCACTTCAGTACTCTCTTTATCAAAAAAAGGATTATCTATAGTCGCAAAGAGTCTATTGATAATTTTTTTGATCTCTATCACCACCCAAGTACCTAAGTTCTTCATCTTTAACATATAAAGTTTTGGGTTAGGAATCTCCTCCATCAATAAGACCATTGAGATCATAAAAGTCAAAAGCCAAAAAAGCCAAAGACCTGCTTTGCCAATATAAGGAAGAAGAAAAATTTTTAGAGTTACACCAATTGTTCCACTCTGATTAAACTCCAACACCAAACTCTGAAGAATAATCAAAGAGATAAAAAAGATTATCCATCCTATATAAAACTCACTCTCTCTCAAAAGTGATCTCTTTTTATAGACTTGATAGAGTGGATAAATCAAAATAAGAAGATCAATATATGCCAAATAACCAAACAATCCAAGGTTCGCCTCTCCATAAATTCGACCAATATTACCAACCATATCAGTAGAGTGAAAAATAGTAGAAAAAGCACCATAACAAAATAGTATAAATGTCATAATGATAAGAATATGCACAAAAACTCCTAATGGTGTATGAGACTTTTAGCAAAAAGTCATTAAAAAAATATATTGATAAAAGTATAACAAATTTTTTCCATTAGATAGGTTTTTTCTCTTCAAGATGCCAAGTTTTCAACCTTTTAAAAAGTTTTTTTCAAAAATACTTGTTTTTTTAAAAAAATAATTGTAGAATTGAGAGTATTACATTTTCAAAAGGAATTATTAATGAAAAAAGCTGAATTTATCGATGCGGTTGCAGAGAAGGCTGGTCTATCAAAAAAAGATGCCAATGAGGCATTAAATGCGATCCTAGAGACAATTACAGAAGCCCTAAAAGATGGTAAAACTGTAAGTTTCATTGGATTTGGTTCGTTCTCTACTGTTGAGAGAGCTGCAAGGGAGGCACGTGTACCTTTAACAGGGAAAACGGTTCAAATTCCTGCAAGAAAAGCAGTTAAATTTAAAGTTGGTAAATCTCTAAAAGATTCTGTCGCTTAATTTAACACTAATTTAAGTTTCAACACTGTATAATTGCATTCCAATTTAACTTGGATGTGCCACAGTGATGGAACTGGTAGACTTGGTAGACTCAAAATCTTCTGCCTTCGGGCGTGTCGGTTCGAATCCGACCTGTGGTACCACTTATCTAATTCACTAACAAATTTTCGACTCAAAATATTTTACAATTTATTGTATGTCGTTTTTTTCTGCTTATTCTTTTTTGCCCTGATTTTATCTAAATTGGAATTTAGAGAATTAAACTTTCAAAAAAGTTGTTTGTTTTTCTTGGGGTAGTATAAAGTGATCCTTTAATAACTCCTCTCCTCATAGTGCAGTTTCAACCCTTCTGTGGTCATCATAAATCCTGAAATAACTATCTTCCCCTCATGTACCATTTGGTGATGTTTTTTGCATAGGGGGATTAGATTGTAGTGGTGGTTTTTGTTGATATGCCCGATTTTGCCTCTGCTGTCTGCCAACTCTTGGGGGAGAATATGATGCACGTCATCCACAGGAGATTCACAAAGTGCACATTTGGTAATATAGATTCCCTTATTGTATCGACTCCGTTTTTTCTCTTTGAGACGTTTGAGTTCAGAAGCATTTCCAGAGAGGCTCTCTCTGATGGCATAGGCATTTTTGAGAAAATCACTATCCATGTGTAGTGATTTGGCAAACTCTAATCCATAGAGTGAGCTTCCCATTCCTAGTTGTAGTTGGCGGTTATAGATAAGGCGATCTTCTTGCTCATCATAGGTAACCCCCAAATGCAAAAAGATCAAAGAGGGGATATTCTGAAGTCTCTTAATCGCTTTGAGTTGATGAAGATGTGTAGCAAAAATAAAGGTTGATTTGAGATCTAATAGCTTCAATATAGCCCCCGCAACAATAGAGAGTCCCGATTCTGTCTCTGTGCCTTGGGAGATCTCATCTCCTAGGATAAGGCTAAACTCTCCTGCACGGTTAAAGATATTTTTTAGCTCCATCATCTCTACCGTAAAGGTAGATAGCCCTTTGTAGAGATTGTCCTGAGAGACAATACGGGTAAAGAGCTTGTCATATAACCCCAATTTAAGCTCCGTTGCAGGAACAAAAAATCCAGATTGTGCCAAGATAACACTCAGTCCGATACTTTTCATAAGCGAAGATTTACCTGAGGAGTTGATACCATAGAGCAGTACGCCATTAACCGATGCCCCCTCCGTGGCATTGAGGGTGATATGGTTATGTGTGGTGGGGATAGCTGATCCTAGGTAGATATCATTGGGGACATAGATACCACTTTGCTCATTGGATTCAATAATAGGATGCCTTAGTCCAATCGCCTCATAGCCTCCTTGGTTTTCAACAATAATAGGACGCGTTAGGTGCATCTCTTTGGCACATTTTGCATTGGAGATCGCCACATCAATATTGGCAATAAACTCAATAATCTCATCAAGTAGTCTGGAGAATCGATTCTCTAACTCACTAAGGCTTTTGAGATATCTGCTTTTGACCAGAGAGATAAGTTTGATTTGATTGGTTTCGTAGTTGTGGGTTATCTCTTCAAAAAGTTTGGCATTGAGTTTGACACTATTCTTGAGATGTTTGTAGTGGAAATCTTTGAAAAAATGATGCTCCCCATCAATGGTGACAAAGGAGTCTTTTAGCTCTTTTTCTATAAGCATAAAACGGTTTTTGGTAAGGTTGATACTGTACCCCTCACTCTCTAAGTAGCCAATCTCTGCATAGTTACTTTTGTTGCTTTTGATGAGTTGATTCTTCTCAAAGAGTTGATCGATATGCTCAACAACACTATGGAGTTTCTCCATCTCAACTTTTTGTTTGTGTAGCAGTCTATCTAGGGTAGGGTAGATCCCCTCTTTAAAGATATTATCATTGATCTGATCGAGTCGAAATTTTGCACAGGTATCAAGATTGAAAGTCTCATTGAGATAGGTTTGAAACTCTATTACCCCATCAAGCATCTTCTCTTCGTGGGTAATTTGATCATTTTTAATATCCTTTAGGAGCTTGATAATCGCATCTAGTGACATGCTAATATAGGTTAGCTCAACGGGGTGTAGTTTTTGAAGTTTGATACGTCGGGTGATACGCTCTAGGTCATAGATGTTTTTGAGGTGGGTATCATATCGTTGGGAGTGTTTCATCAGCCGTTCGCTTAACTCATAGCGTCTCTCTAGGATCTCTCTATCCATAATAGGAGAGAGCAGACGCTCTTTGAGTAGACGTTTGCCAAATGCTGTAGAGGTCTTGTCGATAAGGCTAAGAAGCGTTATCTCCGAAGGGTCTCGAGAGATGACACCTAGTTGCTCTAAGGCATTATTGCCCAAGTAGAGGTAACGGTTAGCCCCCAAAAAGGTAGGACGATTCATCTTCTCGATAATCGCCTCATCATGTTCGATAATAAACTCAATTAAAATTGCCAGTGCCTCAGTAGTATAAGGATGACGCTCCAAATTAAGATACTCAATAGCAGAGAGAAAAGAGTTGATCGAATAGATTCGAGCAAAGAGTTCATTTTGATAGTTAATCTTGGCACGTTTGCTATTAAAAGAGGTATGAAAAAGCCCCAACTCAAGATAGTTTTTGATCCACTCTTGATTGATATTGGGATTCTCTAGTGTGACAATAACCTCAGCGGTATGATAGGTCTGTAGTAGATTAAAAACCTCATCAAGTGCATAGCTCTTATCATCTCTAGTTGAGTGCATCTCATTGACAATGGTCTTTCCTGTAGTAATATCAATCGCTGCATAACCCACAGAGTAGATCCCTTGGTTCTCATCAATGATCAAGGAGACAATATTGTTCTCTTTTGAGTCTGTTTGATAATCAAAATTGGTACCAGGAGAGATAATATTGGCAACATAGCGTTTGATATGAGGGGGTTCGCCTTTCTGTTTGACAATCACAATAGTATATTTTTGAGTAGCAATAAGGCGTGAAATATAGCGTTCGATAGAGACAGTAGGAACCCCTGCTAAGAGAGGGTTATGAATAGAGTTTTCGACAATATTTTTATTTTTTCGGGTGAGTTGAATATTGAGTAGTTCTGCGATCTCTTTGGCTTTGCCAATTTTAAGCTCATCGTTGTTAACCTCATAGAGTTCAAAAAAGCTACCAATCTCCATAAGAATCAAGGTATTTGATCCATACTTCTTCTCAAAGTGACGCTGTAGATCAAAATAGATCTCACTTAGGAGTTTCCCTTTGGTGCTTAATATCGCTGATGCCTCTTTCACGTATGCAACTCCTATTCTCTCTTTTTTGAGGTAATTTTATCGCTTTGAGGATTATAAGTAGTTGACGGAGAAGGTTTATCTTAGCACCTAGAGGAGTCAAATCAAAGAGTAGCCTTAACTTCAACAATAATCTAAAATATGATAAAAAACTCCTACAAAAATATCACTTATGTTATAATTCCTTATTGAATCAAAAGGCAAAAGATGAAAAAGATCCCATACGGCATAAGTGATTTCAAAAGACTAAAAACCGAAGATTACTTTTTTGTAGACAAGACCAAATATATAGAGA
>CAZEUB010000068.1:0-9725 GCA_964515605.1 uncultured Sulfurovum sp.
TCGGTGTAGAGATTCCCCTTATTGTCCGTATTCTAAAAGAGAGCTTTTCACTCAAAAGCAACATCTCTAATGTCTTTACCATGGACTATATAGGAGCACTCTTTGCTTCACTGCTTTTTCCTCTCATACTGCTTCCTCAGCTAGGACTTATGCAGACAGCTTTTCTCTTTGGGCTTATCAACCTTTTTGTTGGGGCGATGGCATGGAATCTCTTTAGAGATATCCTATCACGACGCTATCTTCTCTATATCGGGATAATCTTGGTGGTTCTCTTGGGAGGATTTTTTCAAGCCAATAGACTTACGACCATGATTGAGAATCGACTCTATCAAAACAATATTATCTATACACAACAGACCCCCTACCAAAAGATCGTGGTCACTGCCCACAATGGACGTATCGCCCTCTATATCAATGGAGCAATACAGTTTGATACCATTGATGAGTATAGATATCATGAGTCTTTGGTACACCCTGCAATGTTAGAGGCAAAAGCACACAACCATATCCTAATCATCGGTGGAGGAGATGGAATGGCACTGCGTGAGGTACTCAAATATCAAGATACCCAACAGATCACACAAGTCGATCTTGATCCTGCGATCACTTCACTTTTTAGAGATCACCCTACTCTCTCTGCACTCAATAACCACGCCTACAGCAATCCCAAAGTAACCATTATCAATCAAGATGCGTGGAGATTTATTGAGCAGAGTCAAACTCTTTATGATGTAATTATCATCGATCTTCCTGACCCCAATAATATCTCACTTAGCCGACTCTACTCTGAGAGCTTCTACCAACGTCTCAAACAGCAACTCTCACGAGGAGGAGTAATGGTCACTCAAGCCTCATCACCTATCTATACCCGCAAAGCATTTTGGTCTATTGCCAAAACCATAGCCCAAACAGAACTCTTCACCCAACCCTACCATACCTACATCCCAAGTTTTGGAGAGTGGGGATTTGTCTTGGCATCCAAGTTTCCTATCACTTTTCCTAGAGAAAAACCCCTTACCAAGCTACGCTACCTCAACCAAAAGATACTCTCCAAAATGACACAGTTTGCTCCTGATAGTGATCAAATAGAGGTAGAGAGCAATAAACTTAGCACCCACAAGCTTATCGATTACTATAATCAAGGCTGGAAGAGATGGTATGAATAGACCCAAAACACCCTACTTTGTGATGGATCGTCAACGATTAGATGCCAATCTTCAAAAACTCTCTACCCTAGCAGAAAAAGCCAATATCAAGATTCTCCATACCCTCAAGAGCTTTAACCAAGAGAGCGTTCTTCCTACAATTAGTACTGCTCTTTCAGGGATGAGTGTCAGTAGCCAAGAGGAGATCACAATGGCAATAGCCTCTAATGCTCAACACCTTCACCTCTACGCTCCTGCACTCTCTTCTGATCTCATAGAGAGATTTAATAATCAGATTCAGACCCTCTCATTGAACTCTCTCTCCCAATGGCAACACCTCTCTATGGTTAAATTTCATGGCTCTTTGGGACTACGCATCAACCCCAAATTAAACCTACCCATCCCTAGCTACTGCAATCCCAATCTCTCTGCTGGTCGTTTGGGCGTTGATTATGAGAAGTTTCTTCAAAGCTACCACACCAATCCAAAAGCTTTTAGCAAACTCGAAGGGCTACATCTGCATGCTCTTTTTCAAAGCTCGGTTGAGGGTCTCTCCATACTGCTTGATCATCTCAATCAACACTATCAAGAGATGCTTCCCAAACTCAAATGGCTCAATCTAGGAGGTGGACACAACTTTACCGATAACACCTATGATACTCAAAAATTTATCACACTTATTGACAAGTTTAAATCCCAATACCCACAACTTGATCTCTACTTTGAACCTGGGGAAGCGGTCATTAGCAAAACAGGAGAGTTTGTCACAACAGTGCTAGATATTATTGATCATATTGTCATACTCAACACCTCCATCGAAACACACCTACTTGATGTTGCAATTGTCAACAAACGACTCAAGATCAAAGGAGCCTCTACCATAGCAACACCCTACTATTATGAACTAACAGGCAACTCCTGTCTTCAAGGAGATTATATCGGTGAGTATTTTTTCAAAGAACCTCTCAAGATTGGAGAGAGAGTTATATTTGAGGATATGATGGGCTATACGATGGTAAAAATGACGCAGTTTAATGGCATGAAACCTGCAGATTTTACAATCATTTAAAAATTTTATCTATTTTTTGTTCCTTTACATTTTTTATCCACTTTTTTTATATATCATAACTTAATTATATGAGAGTATAAGAGACTTTTAGAGATAAACCCGCTGCCTTAAGGTACAAAAATCTTTCATTGTACCTTTTCATAAATGTTGTTGTATGGTCATAGCTCAACCTAATTGGCTTTGTAACCCAATTAGGGCTGTGATTTTTTATCTTTTTTCTGCTATAATTCCCTTTTTTAAAAAAAATAACATTAATCTTAGATTTATATTTAAACAATATAAATTAAGAATTTTTTTATTTAAAGGTATTTAGACATGTTAATCAAGAAGAGTTCTTTGATAGTTTTACTATTGATCTATCTCTTATCACCACTTCATGCAGATAGAGCGGACTATTTTGCTATTTTTATTGAAGCGACAGCCAAATCTAAACTTGGAAAGAGTTATAAATGGGGTGGTAATGGACCCTACAGCTACGACTGCTCAGGTTTTACCAAAGAGGTTTTTGAACTTAACGGTATCGAAATTCCTAGAAACTCATGGAATCAAGCCAAAGTTGGACAGAAGGTAGATATCAAAAACCTCCAAAAGGGTGACTTGGTCTTTTTCACCTCTAAACACCACACAAAGGTCAATCATGTAGGTATCTATCTAGGTCAAGGAAAGTTTATACATGCCAGTAGATTTCACCACCGTATTGTCATTAGCCCTCTTCGAGAGTATAGACGCTACTTCAAATGGGGGCGACGACTGGCTTAGTGATCGATAGAGCTGATGAGCATATCTACTTTTTCCCTCCAGTGTGTCAAAGGTTTTGTTGCTGTCACACTATTCAATAGCTCTCTCTCCTCTCCTAACAAGCTCTTTAAATTCTTCGCAAATGCTTGTTGGGACATACCATAAAGAAGTCTAATCTCTTTACTATCATTGAATAGAACAAAGAGATTAATATAGCGATGATCTTTGAGCTCAATCTGTAATGCTTCCAATCCATTTTTTGCAAAGAGAGTATGCGTCCTCTTAGCATCAAAAAGTTCTAGGATAACTCTTTGAAGGTTATTATCCAACTCATAAAGCCCCTCAACAGTAGCTATTTCGAAGATTAGTTGCTCTTCTCCACTCTCAATCATATACTCCTTGAGTATTAAGTTGGAAAAATTCTCTCTATCTCTCTTAATGACTCTATAGGGGTAGTTACAATCATTAGCTCCAGCTTTAATAATTACCATTTTAGACGTCAATTCCAACCTGCTAGGTTTATAGAAATAACTCAACACAAAAATTCCTGCTGCTAGTACGACTAGTATCGATATAGTTTTTAACATAAAAAAATTATATCATAACTTATCCCAAATTGCCAAAGCTTGATAGTGGGCTTTGACATCATGACACCGTACAATATTGGCTCCATTCTCTATAGACTTAAGATGAATTGCCAATGTTCCAGCCAATCGATCATCAACAGGAGTAGGGATAATCATATCAATCATCGACTTTCGACTTGCCCCAATTAATAACTCACACCCAAACTTGGTAAAGTGTTGCATATTTTTTATCAAGCTAAGATTATGTTCTAATGTTTTACCAAAACCTATTCCAACATCCAAGATAATATTCTCTCTTCTCATTCCTAACCGTTCACATTTGGCAACTCGCTCTTCAAAAAAATCAGAGATCTCTACCACCACATCTTCATAAGTTGGATTGAGTTGCATTGTTTGAGGATCTCCTTGCATGTGCATAATAGAGAGCTTAGCACCATACTCTACTGCCAACTCTATCACCTCATCATTAGAAGCTCCTGTAATATCATTAATAAGATTAAATCCTGACCTTAACGCATACCTAATCACTGAGGGGGTATAGGAGTCAATACTAAAAGAGATCTGCTGATAGAGTTTTTTTGCTTTAATTAAATCACAAATTGGTTGAATACGCTCTAGTTCTACCTCTGGAGTTACACTATCTGCATTGGGTCGACTCGATACTGCCCCAATATCAATAATTGCTGCTCCCTCTTCAATCATCTGCTCAATTTTAATAATGGCATCATCAGCTAAGAATCTTGATCCTGCAAAAAAACTATCCTCATTGGCATTGATAATCCCCATAATCTTAATAGGGTAGTGTTTTGGGTTCAAAGAGTTCTTCAACTCCTTGGCTACCTCCTTAAGCCCAAAGGGCTGAGCCAACTCTTTTTGAAAGAGTATCTCTATCTGTTTACGCGTCCCAATAAGCAGACAATCGTACCTCTCCTTTTCACAAGTAATTACACCACTAGGAACTGCCAACTCTGCTCCAATGCTTAAAGCATCTTGCTTAAGGATATTTGCAGCAGGGGTACGCAAATCTTTGATCAAAAAGGTCAAGAGTTCCATCTTTTTTGCCATAATAGATACTCCTGCTCCTTGGACATTAAGCTCTTTTAAGAAGGCCTTAGGATCTTGAATATTGAGTTGATAGAGAGACATTTTACCCCTTTAGTATTGAATTAGTTTCGTTATCTTCTCTTCTTAGCAAGAAGCTTTAGCAGTACTGTATTGAGTACAAAAGAGGTAGGAGAACCAACCTCTAATGCCCTAATACTATCAGAAAAAATTTTAAGCATCATCTTATCTAAATTATACTCTCTTGATCGCATCACCTCTAGGAAGATCTTCTCTATTATCTCTTTGCACTCAACTACTGAGAGTCGCTTATGCTGTTGTACAAATGCATAGACCTTTGCCAAATTGAGATTAGAGATATCTAATGCAAGAGACTCCTCCTCTCTCTGCTTTCCAAATACCTGTATTGGAAGTCGGGATTTTATTGTGGGCAGTAGTGAAGATTTGGAGGAGGTGATAAGAATAAAATATTTGTTTTTTGGTGGCTCTTCTAAAACTTTAAGCAGTCTATTTTGTGCAAGAGTGGAGAATCGAGGGGCTACTAAAATAATAAAATTTGCTACTTCACTTGAGACGTAGGCTTTGGCAATCGCCTGATCGGCATCAGCGAGAAGAAACTCTTTTTGCTCAGTATCAATAATACTAAATAGGGCATTGTCATTAAGAGATTGAAGCTCTAATAGTGCCTCTGTGGGGTGCTGTGTAATGATAATCCCACTCTCTAATTGCATGGTTAATCCAAACTCACTTCATTAAAAAGAGCAGCATCGATTGATTTATTAAATAGTTTAAAGAGCTGAATTAGCTTAATATCCAAAGAGGTACTCCCATTGCGTAGATAGAAACTGTTAGGAACATCTCCATCGATAATCCACAAAAGATTCTCATCATTACGAAAGACAAATTTGGTATAGATACTCTCTGCACTTCCAATATACCAAATAAAATAACCATTGGGATAGGAGATATCTAACATATCCTCCAGCAGATCCAGCTCCTCGGTATTTTTCATCTTATCAAGATTAGGAAACATCGATTTTAGAGTATAAACAGGCAAAAATGGACGTTCATTGGCAAGGTTGTTGATCTTACTTGCAATATATTTGGCATACCATCCTCGTGACTCATCAGTAAGAATCAAAATACTCTGTCCCTCCAAGATCTTCTGTACCGCACTTTGGATAATGGGAACCCACTCATAACGACACTCCTCCATCCATGAGAAGCTTGAATCCTCTTCACGGATCGCTTCAAGTGTCCAGTTTAGTATCGGTGTCATCCGAATCTATACATCCAATTTATAAACATCATGAAGTGTACGTACTGCCAACTCCGCATACTTCTCAGCGATAATCATTGAAATCTTAATCTCAGAGGTTGAGATCATCTCAATATTGATGTTCTCTTTTGCCAATGCTGTAAATGCTGTAGCAGCAACACCTGAGTGTGATTTCATCCCCACACCAACAACAGAGACTTTGCAGACAGAATCATCAAAATCCATACTTCCAATATCATGATCAAACCCTTCAATAACAGATTTGGCTCGATTGATCTCATTTTGAGGAACAGTAAATCCCAAGTTGGTAGTACCGTCACTACTAGCATTTTGAATAATCATATCTACATTGATCTGCTCATCGGCTAAAGCAGTGAAGATCTCAGCTGCAATGCCAGGTCTATCTGCAACCTCTCGAATGGTTACTCTTGCTTGATTTCTATCTAGTGCAATACCACTAACTAATACAGCTTCCATATCTTTTTTCTCCTCACCAATAACCGTTCCCTCTGCATCAGAAAAAGAACTCTTTGCTACTATTTTTACTTTTAATTTTTTTGCCAACTCAACCGAACGATTCTGTAGAACTTTGGCACCAAGTGATGCCAACTCCAACATCTCATCATAGGAGACAAAATCCATCTTTTTTGCTTTTGGCTCAACCCTTGGATCGGTAGTATAGATACCATCCACATCACTATAAATCTCACAGGCATCTGCACTCATAGCACCTGCAATTGCAACAGCTGAGAGATCAGATCCTCCTCGACCAAGCGTGGTTACAGATCCATCCTCATTAATCCCTTGGAAACCTGCCACCACTATAATTTTACCCGCTTTGATCTCATTTTTCATCAAGGTCGGATCAATTGAAGAGATCCGTGCATAGGTATGCGTACTATCAGTTTTGATCCCTGCTTGTCGTCCACTCATTGCAATGGCATCATACCCCTTCTCTTGGAGGGCAATTGCTAAAAGCGCCGCAGTTACTCGCTCTCCTGAACTCAACAACATATCCATCTCTCGCTTAGAGGGATTTTGAGAAAAGTGCTCTGCATAACCTATCAATTTATTGGTCTCTCCACTCATTGCTGAGACCACAACTATCAAGTCATTGCCTTGATCTTTAGCCTTTGCCACACGCGTTGCTACGCTCTCTATACGCTCCAAGCTTCCTACACTTGTGCCTCCATATTTATGCACTATTAACATCGATTAGGTGTCCCTCTCTTACAAAATGTTCGATTACTCGTCTATATACTCTTCGTTTAAAATAGGTTGCCTTTTTTAGCAACTGTTTATACTCTACATATCTATAATCTTCAAACTCAGGTTCATGATAACTATCAAGATTTATCTTAGCACCACTCTTTAATCGTACCAAAAAATATTTTTGTGTTTGACCATCAAATGGATACATTTTTCTTGCACTTGTTCCGTTTGGAAAGTCATACTTAATCCAGTATGGATACTCAGCAATAAACTCTACACTATTACAACCTATCTCCTCTTGTAGTTCACGCAACAGTGCCTCTTTGGGAGTCTCTCCCTCATCGATCCCTCCTTGGGGAAACTGCCATGCGTTTCTAATATCTGATCGTTTACCTAAAAAAAACTCACACTTATGTGGATAGTCTGAAGAGAGTATAACAGCTGCGACATTTGGGCGATATCGCTTCTCTGTCTGTTTATTCATTACTCTACTTTCATAAAAAATACTAAAAATAGGAGTGAATATAACTCCTATTATTCTATTGAGATTTTAGCTAAAATGTCATTAAAAAAAGGTAAGAGTGTGCTATTATATATCCATATTCCCTACTGTGATTCAAAGTGTCACTACTGTAGCTTCAACAGCTATGTTAATAAATTTGAGACCCGTCCAAAGTATATGCATGCTCTTACCCAACAGCTAACTTTTGAACTCAAACGTTTTGAGGTTAAAAAAGGAGAGATAGAGAGCCTCTTTATTGGTGGGGGAACACCTTCTACCATTGCACCTCCTCTTTATACGCCACTCTTTGAGATGATCTCCCCATGGCTTAAAGACCAAGCAGAGATCACCATCGAAGCCAACCCAAACTCAGCTACTCATTCATGGCTTGAAGGTATATACCAACTAGGAATCAATCGCATCTCTTTTGGGGTACAGAGTTTTGATAAAAAGAAACTCAAAGCACTAGGAAGATCCCATACTCCTACCGATGCGATCAAGGCAATAGAGAGTGCCAAAGAGATAGGATTTAATCACCTCTCATTGGATCTAATCTACAACTATATGGGCGATACCAAAGCGTTACTCTTAGCAGATATCAATCAGGCATTTAATCTTCCTATTGATCATATCTCTGCGTATGAGCTTACCATCGAATCCAACACAAAATTTGCGACCACTCCTGAGGCACGACAAGAGAGTGATGCGTTGGCATTTTTTGTTGCAGAGGAGATCAAAAATCGAGGATTTGAACACTATGAGATCTCCAATTTTGGAAACTATCAAAGCCATCACAACAAAGGATACTGGCAACTCAAAGATTATATCGGCATAGGAGCAGGTGCGGTAGGATTCAAATATAACAAACGCTACTATCCTCAGATTAATATCACTGACTATATCAATAACCCATTAGAGATAAAAGAGGAGTCTATTGATAGTGAGGCACGTCTAACCGAACAACTCTTTTTGGGATTGCGTTCGGTTGTGGGTGTCCCCAAAAGCATTCTACCCCCTGCCATGCAACAACGGGCTGATTTGTTAGTGCAGAGGAATAAGCTTCTTAAACAGAAAGATATCTACTACAACCAGAACTTCTTTTTGAGTGATGAGATTGTGTTATATATTTTAGGGTAGTAGATTCTCTTGCTCTGTCAACTACTCAATAATCTTACTTACAGGTAACTCTACAATTGATTTAGCTCCTAACTCTTTGAGTTGAGGAATGAGATAACGCACCACGGAGCTATCGACTACTGCCATAATATCGATCCAGTCTCCTTTGGCAAGATGTGAAATGGTAGGGTTTTCACTAGGGAGAATCTCTATGATCTCTTCTAGTTTATTAGAGGGGAGATTCATCATCAAACAGACCTTGGGTACGGCATCAATGACCGATTGAAGCATCATCACAATACGATCAATCTTTTGGCGTTTTTGAGGATCGTTGTATGCCTCTTTGTTGGCAATAAAACGGGTAGTAGTCTCTAGTACCGTATCTATAATTTTAAGATTATTGGCTCGAAGTGAAGAGCCTGTTTCTGTAATCTCAACAATAGCATCAGCCAACTCAGGAACCTTAACCTCTGTTGTTCCCCAACTAAACTCCACATTGACATTAACCCCTTGTGCAGAAAAATAGTCTTGAGTAAGATTCACCACCTCTGTGGCGATGGTTTTGCCCTCTAAATCTTTGGCACAAGTATAGGGTGACCCCTCTTTGACTGCTAAGACCCAACGAATTTTGCTAAAGCTCTGCTTGGCATAGGTAAGCTCAGCAACCTCAATAACATCTGCACGATTCTCTTTGATCCAATCCAATCCAGTCAAACCACAATCGAGCTGTCCGCCCTCTACATAACGTGCCATCTCTTGTGCACGAATCAACATACAACTAAGCTCTGGATCATCCACACTGGGATAATAGTTTCGCTCACGTACTTTGATATTGTATCCTGCCTCTTTGAAGATGTCAAGTGTTGAATCTTGGAGGCTCCCTTTTGGGATTCCTAGTTTTAATTCCATCATAATTCCTATTTTTTGGGAATTATACTACGTTTTAACATAACTTTCTATGTTATTAAGATAGGTTCAAACTATTTAGAGATATTCAACTCCCTAGTAGAGACAA
>CAZEUB010000069.1:0-2011 GCA_964515605.1 uncultured Sulfurovum sp.
TATTGAATGTGATGCGAGTCAAGTGATGAAAGAGATGATAATTGAAGCAGGTGAAGAGGATATTAAACTCTTTAAGTCTCCTGTAGGTTATCCTGCTCGTGGGGTAAAAAGTCAGCTTCATGCTAATATTGAAGCGGGAACGGCTCCAAAAGTTGCTTGTATCTCAAACTGTGTTGCACCGTGTAATCGTGGAGAAGAGGCAAAAGTTGTTGGTTATTGTATCGCTGATAGATTGAGTGATGCTTATGATGGAATTGCAGAGAGTGGATTGTTCTTCACAGGTGCTAATGGTTATAGACTTAATGAGATTATAACTGTCAAAGAACTTATGGAGAAATTAGTTAATGGAGAAGATAATTCTTAATAAAAAAATTATATTATTTATAATACTATTTTTTTCAACCACACTTTTTGCAGGAAATAGTTTTTTACAAAGTAAAATAACCCAAGCAGAGCTAAAACTCTATTTTAGCTCCGATATAGAACGAATTACATTTTTTTCTATTCCCCAAGAGGATGGTTCTACCAAGTATGTTTATGATGTTCATGGTGGAATTTTACCTCCCAATAAGGGGATATCTCACCATACATTTAGAACCATTGATAGTTTTCGTATTGCTCAGAACAGTCCAGAAAAACTTCGTATTGTCATAAAATCAACCGAAAAATCTTTGGATAAGCACTCTTATAAAGATAATATTTTAGCAATTCCACTGCTTTATGGTGAAACATCTACTTTATTAGGTACAACGATTGCAAATTTGGATAAAAAATCACAGCCTAAAAACAGTTATAAAAACAGTTATAAAAAACGATACAGAGTAGTGATAGATGCAGGACATGGAGGTAAAGATAACGGGGCATCTTGTTGTGAAGTTCGAAAAGAAAAGAGAGTGGCACTCTCTGTTGCGAATAAGCTCAAAACCAAACTCCAAAATAAAGGGTACGAGGTCTTTATGACCCGCTCTACCGATGATTTTATCTATCTTCGCAAACGTACAGCATTTGCCAATGAGAAAAAAGCAGATATCTTTATCTCTGTTCATGCCAATGCAGCTCCAAATTTGGAACAGGCACCTATATTTAAAGGAATAGAGATTTATTATCTCTCTCCTGCACAGACAAAACGTGCGAAGGCAGCCGCAAAAAAAGAGAACAGTGTGGTATTAGAGGGCAAAGATTATTTTACAAAAAATGCCTATCTCTCACTTATTAATAGAGAGAAGATAGTAGAGTCACATAAGCTAGGACTAGATGTTTCTAGCCAAATGCTTAGAAACATTAGAGGTCATTTTGGATATGTTGCTAATGGTGGGGTTAAACCTGCTAACTTTTGGGTATTGGTGGGTGCATTGATGCCTGCAATTTTGGTAGAGACGGGTTATATTACACATCAAGAAGAGGGTGCAAATCTTTTAAATGGATATTATCAAAAACTATTGGCAGAAGGGATTGCTGATGGGGTTGATCAATATCTAAAAAATAAACGTTAGGGGATGTTTTGAAGTATAGATTTTTTTTTCTACTATTATGGGTGATAATCTCACCTACACTGATATTTGCTGAAGCAAATTATCTAAGAGGAGCAAAGCTCAAAGAGAATAAATTGGAGATAACATTTAAGTTTCCACTCAAGAGAGTAAAACATTTTTTAATCGCTAAAAAAGGGTATACCAAACATATCTATGATATTCAAGGGGGAGTTCTTCCACCCAATATAAATCTTCCATTTAAGCATAAAAATGTAAAATCTTTTAGGATAGGACAGTACAACAAGACCACACTTCGTATTGTCATAGAGACAAATAAAGGGCAAGGTTCTAAACACTTTATCAGTTCGAGGGTTTTAACAATTCCTCTACCAATAGGGAAAAAAATCCTTTCTGCTTCTAAAAAAAATAAAAAAAAGAGAAAATATCGCTCAAAAAAGAGTCAAAAAGTAGTGGTTATTGATGCTGGTCATGGAGGGCGAGATAATGGTGCTTCGGATGCTGGTGTCTATGAGAAGAAA
>CAZEUB010000070.1:0-32047 GCA_964515605.1 uncultured Sulfurovum sp.
TACTAGAGATATAGCTTTTGCTGATATGCCAAGTGGTCAATATGACATTCCTGCTATTCAAGGATTATATGATATGTTGTATGCAAAAGGTGTTGCTTCTCAAAAAGACGCACTAGAGGTAGGATGTATGGTAGAGGTAACAGATGTCAATGACCTAGATAGATATATCACTATGGCCAAGGAGTCTAATGCTACAGATGTGATTGATGCGTTTACTGTTTTGAGAAGTGGAAGCTATAACCACTACTGGGGATTTGATAAAGGGCTTAAAAATTTAGGTATCGCTGATGGTTGTTGCTCTCTTGGAGTGATTGATGGTGTAGATTATTGTCATTCTGATTATCCACAAGAGGAGCATGGTGGAGAGAATAACAGTAGTAATGGTCGTGGACAAAACAATGGTAATAGACAAGGGCATAGTCATTAAGAGTAGTACGGGGGAGTGTTAGAAATTTTGTGTCAATCCCTAATCTCCACCTCCACGGTAATTTAAAATCAAGTTTAAATTACCGTATTAATACTCTCTAGCTAAACAGAGCCTCAAGTTTCTCTATTAATTCTTCACTTCTAGAAACCTTTACATAAGCTATATTATGCCGATAAAAATGCTCAATTAAACGCTCATCATGCTCTAAGAGTTTTCCCCTATAGTACTCTATAGCTCTTTTTGTCAGTCTCTGGGTTAGTAGTTGATTGCTCTGGGGATCTATAAGCTCTCTCTCTACCATAACCTGTGGATACTCCTCTTGCTCATCTCGTATCACTATTGCTACCACCTCATGCTGTTGTCTTAGGAGAGATAAATCTACATCATCTAAAAAATCACCCACAATAACAAGAAGATGTTTTGATGCCAATCGAATATCCAAAAGCTTCTCATATGCTACTTTTTGAGCCAATAGCTCTGCTTTTGCAATATCATCAATAACTCTCTCTACCATATAAAGATTTTTGCTAGACTCATAACGCTTAAGTGTTGACCCAAATATAGTAAATGCTCCAAATAGATTATTGGCTTCATGTGCGGAGTAACCCAAAATAGCTACTACATATGCCAATAACTCTCGCTTTTTCCCTACTAAAAAACGACCATCTAGTAGAGAACATAGAGCTATATTTAACTCTTGCTCTTTATACATCTTCTTTACATATGGCTCTCCTAATTTTGCCGAGTTTATCCAAGAGATATACCGAATATCATCCGATGACTCATACTCTCTAAGCTCTGCAAAGTCATACCCTTGCCCCAATTTTTTAAAGAGAGATCCACCACTTAAGTGACTATAAACACTCTCTCTTGCTTTTAGTAGTATGGTTTTAAACTTCTTATCCATTATGGCATATCAACCGTTTCAATTATCCCTCTTAGAACATCATCAACGTCAACCCCTTTGGCACGGGCTTCGTATGAAAGCCCCACCCTATGACGCAACACATCATACGCCATACTTAGTACATCGACAGGTGTCACAAAATCTTTCCCAGCCAAAAAAGCATGAGCTTTAGAGGCTTTGTAGAGGTCAATAGAGGCTCTTGGAGATGCACCATAACGTATATTTTTATTCTCTGCACGTGTCGCACGAATAAGTGCTACGATGTACCTCTCAACCTCTTCATCTATATGGAGTTTATCTATCTCTTCTCCTATAAGCTCCAACTCATCAGCCGAGATCATAGCTGTGACCACTTCAGAACTTTTGGTGGCAATACGTCGCATTATCTCCAACTCATCCTCTTCTGAGTTATGGTCAATACGTAGCTTCATCATAAATCTATCTAACTGTGCCTCAGGAAGTCGGTAAACCCCCTCTTGCTCCAACGGGTTTTGTGTTGCCATAACCATAAAAGGAGAAGGTAGCTCAAAACTCTCATCACCTATGGTCACCTGTCGCTCTTGCATCGCTTCAAGCAAAGCAGACTGCACTTTAGAGGGTGAACGGTTTATCTCATCTGCTAAGAGCAACTGTGTAAATATGGGACCTTTTTTTATTTTAAATGTATTGTTTTGTGGGTCGTATATCTCAGCCCCTACTATGTCAGATGGTAACAAGTCAGGGGTAAACTGTATGCGTTTAAACGCCAAATCCAAAGCAGAAGAGAGAGCCTTAACCGTGGTGGTCTTTGCCAGACCAGGAACCCCCTCTACCAAAATATGCCCCTCACAAAAAAGCCCAATAAGCAGACCTTCTACCATACCCTCTTGACCTATAACAGCTTTGCTTATCTCTTTTTTTATGGCTTCTATTTTATTTTGCATTTTTTTCCTTTCTCTACCTCTTCTAACATCTTTTTTATAGAAGATAAAGCGACCTTTTTACCTCTATAAACAGTATCTTCCAAAAGCCCAATTACCTCTTTATCATTCACATTATGACGAGCCAAAAGAACTTTTAAAAGCTCTTTATGACTCCTTGCTTTAGCTACCTCATCTACCAAAACATCTGAAACTTTTTTACCCCATTCTCTTTTTAAAATATCTCTTGGCACTAAAAAACCTGCTAAAAAAACAGCCATGTAAGAGAACAACCAACCTAGCCATGACCAATCGGTCGATGAAATCGAAGGAGTATCTTCCTTATCCAAAAGTGATTCGGTAGCTACTTGGGTGACGGTTATGTTTTGAGAGGGAATAAGTAGTTGATAACTCTTTTTATTTTTAGGATTAAAGCCATTTATAACCACTTTAGGTAATACAAAACTCTCTTTAGCAGAGATGGCATAGTTCCACTCTATAGTGTTAAAACTACCTTTAGTTGTATGTAGACTCTTTATTTTTGGGGTTTGTGTAAAGAGATGATAGTTTTTGCTTTTAGGTAGTAATGCTAATGGTGGCATACTCCCCTCTCCCTTTAAGAGAACTTTTAGATGCACAGGGTCATAAGAGTCGGTTGAGGTTTTGTCTATCTCATAAGTGAGCTTATAGTCCCCTACTAGTACCATGTTTTTAGGTAGTGACTTAACCTTTAAACGCAGTGGCTCTAATGTGACCGATATATCTTTTTTGACCAAGCCTTTTACGTTGTCTCGGTCTCCTGAGATGGCATAGTTCCACTCTACTGTGTTGTAAGTACCTTTACTGCTATGTAGACTTTTAACCTTTGGGGCTTGTGTGAAGAGGTGGTAGCTCTTACTTTTTGGTAGTAACTCCAAAGGTGCTATGCTCCCTTTTCCTTTTAACATTACCTTTAGATGCACAGGGTCATAAGAGTCGGTTGAGTTTTTGTCTATCTCATAAGTGAGCTTATAGTCCCCTACTAGTACCGTGTTTTTAGGTAGTGACTTAACCTTTAAACGCAGTGGCTCTATCGGAACCAATAGATCTTTTTTGACCAAACCTTTTACGTTGTCTCGGTCTCCTGAGATGGCATAGGCTACTTTGTCATCGTCGGTTAACGACTTTGTCATCTCAAACTCTAAGGCAACTTCTCCTGCTTCTTTAGGGTAAACCAAATACTTATACTGATGCTTCAAGTGGTGGTATTTGTCATTCTCTTTAAAATCTATTTGGTGAAAGGTGTATGCTTTAGATTTTTTAAGATTGAACTTGAAAAGCATTACTACCGTGTCATCTTCTTGGCTAATGTTTACATCTAAAAAAATGGCTTCGTTTTGGTAGGGAGTTTTGTTACTTATATGAAAGTTATAGCTTATGTCGTTGGCACTTATGACACTTAACAGTAATATTAGACTCACTATAAACTTCAACGCCACTCCTTTTTTACAAAGTATATCAAAATCATAATGGATATTAACTTTTTGAGAGAATGAGGGACAATTACCAAGGCTTCCCCTCTCGTATATACCCCTCGTTTATAAGGTCATACGCTTTAGAACTCATCTCTCTTTTTGTTTTAGAAGCTTCGGTACTCTTAACAACTTTTACCGTAGAGCTTCTACTTTTTTTAGAACCTCCACCTCCTGAGCTTCCTGTCTTTTCATTCTCTTTAGAGCTTGATTGCTCTTTTGTCTCTATATTATTTGTAGTATTTTTAGATGTCTCAGGGGAGCTTGGATTGGTAAAACCTACCTTTGAGTTATCAGCTTCCACTTTAAAAAGTACCCACTCTAGGTTATAGAGTGTATCATTATCTTCACCAAGCTGTAGAGCTTTTATATAGTATCTTTTAGCCCTATCATAATATGCCATTTTCGCTTCACAGTTTCCTAACTCATAAAGAAGTTGTTGTTTAATCTTAGGGTTGGTAGTTTTAATGTTTTGCAATACCCCTTTTGCCTCTTTATACTTTTCTAACTTATAGTAAGCATGAGCCAAAGTCAGCTCTGACTCTAAGGTTTTAGACTCTATTTTTTCAAGCTCTTCAAGTGTTGCGTTATAATCTTTTTCTTTATAGTAGTCATAGGCAGAGCTTAAGTGATAGCTGTCAAAATTCAGAAGCTCACCTGCTTGAACGTTTATATGAAACAGTGCCAAAAGAGTCACAAGCTTTAATAAAAACCTTGTCGCCGATAAAAAGAGGAGTAGCAAAGCAAAAAATGTAGGAATAAAAAAGAGTTCAAAGTAGTTACGGCTCTCTTTGGTTAGCCCATCTTTTAAAACTTTCTGCTCCTCTATCCACTCTTCTATTTTAGCGACTGTAGGTTTGACCCCTTCAAACAATATCATGCTTCCTAGGGCCTTTATGGAGCCATTTAACTTAGATACCACAATATGCCCTGCTTTGTCTTTAAGAACATCTCCATCGTTATTGACAATAGTTGCACCTCTTTGTGTTGCCATACCCACAACCAGAACTTTTATGTTTGATGCTTTTGTAAACGCTACCAACGCTTCACCTATTGGCTCATCTCCTCCATCGCTAAAAAGTATCAGCCTCTTCTCTTGGTCAGGGTACTGGGCTACCTTTTCTAAAAGCTTTTTTAAGTCTGTCCCCTTGGTCATGATATACTCACTTTTTATGCTCTCTAGTGCCAAAGCCACCAGCTTATGGTCGGTGGTAGTTGGTGAGAGAAGTAGAGTATTGGTAGTAAAACCTATGAGCGATATCTGGTCATGTTGGTTCTTTTTTAAAAAAGTTTTAATGCAATCTTTGGTCGCCATGGCTCGTGATGGTTTAATATCCTTAGCATTCATAGAGGCAGACAAATCTATAGCCAATATAATGGAGTGTGCAGGAAGATTCTCTTTGCTTCTGCTTTGAAGTAGCACTGGTCTAGCCACGGCTATGACCAAAAGGAGTAGAGCCAACCAACGCAGATTTTGCTGTAGGGTTCGTCTCTTGTTTTTCTGCAAAAGGTAGACAACCAAAGGCAACAGAAGCCATAAAAAATAACCATTTAAAAAACTCATGATTGCTCCTCATATCGCCAAAGCAAAAAGGCAAGAGCCAACATTGCTAAAAAGAGAGGGTAAACAAAATACGCCTCTCTGTTAAGATACTGCTCAGAATGAATAGGGCTTGGTTCAAGCTTCTCTATCTCCTTATAGACATTTTCTAACTCATCAGCGGTTGAAGCAAAAAAGCTCTTAGCTCCAGACTCTTTGGCAATAGCTGCTAATAACTCTTCATCATAATCACCTTTTTTTCCTATGCCTATGGTGTAGACTTTTACCCCTTGCTCCTTAGCTAAGGTTATGGCTTGGTGGGGTGAGCTTTTTCCTGCGTTATGTTTTCCATCGGTTAGCAGTATCAACACTTTTGAGTTGGCTTCTCCACCTTTAAGGGTGCGTAAACCTTGCATCAAAGCATCACCTATGGCTGTACTTGTTCCTGCTATGCCAACATCTGACATGAGATAAAACATCTCTGAGAGTGCTTTTAGGTCATAGGTTAGAGGAGAAGCAGAGAACGCATAGCTTCCAAAAACCACCAAACCAATATTATCATCGTATCGTTTAGCGATGAATGCTTTGGCTAGTGTTACTGAAATGTCATACTTACTCTGCTCTTTATCATTTTGGTTAAACCCACGCTCTGCCATGGAGCCACTAGTATCTAAAACCAGAACCAAATCACGACCTTTTTTCTCACTGGCTAAAGAGGTGCTGTAAGAGAAAGGTGAAGCCAAAGCTATGACCAATAGAGTATAGATAAGCATAGTTAAGAGCAGAGAACTCTCCCATAGAAAACTCTGCTTGGGTAACCATTCTGGTTTAGAGATGTAGAGAGTTTTTAGCTCTCTTTTACAAAATATAAAGCAAGGAAGCAGTAACAGTAGAACCAATGCCTCTGGATATAAAAATGAAAATGTTGTCATGATCCACCTATTATACCTCATTTATAATGGATATTTGGCATACAATAAAAATAATATTAAGATTTTGATCTAAGCACCCATCCTATTAAAATTGGACAATTTTTGTACTCTCTATTCTATTGATAGATCTTCAACTCATTATAGAGACTATCTCGCTCTACAGGGACAAATCCAGCATTTTTGATCATACTTACAAAATCATCTAACTTCATACCATTCGCACTTGTTGCCCCTGCAGCGGATTGGATCGACTCCTTTTCAATTGTCCCATCAAGATCATCAGCACCAAACTCTTGAGCAATCAGTGCTAAGTTGATTGTCGAAGTTGCCCAATATGCTTTAATATGAGGGATATTATCCAACAAAATTCTACTAATTGCAAATGTTTTAAGAATCTCTTGTCCTGTAAGAAAAGATTTGACTTTTAAAAAGTTATTGTCTCGCTGATAGACCAGAGGGATAAATGCATTGAACCCTCCTGTTTTGTCTTGAAGATCACGCAGTCTTAAGATATGATCAATACGATTGGCACGACTCTCTACATGACCAAAAAGCATCGTGGCATTAGACTCTTTGCCCCTTGTATGCCATTTTTGATGAATCTCTAGCCACTGATTGGAGGTAACTTTACCTTTGCAAAGATACTCCCGTACCTGCTCATCAAAGATCTCTGCACCACCACCAGGCATAGAGTCAACACCACTCTCTACCATCAAGTCAAGCACCTCATCATAACTCGCACCATATTGACGAGAGAGAAAATCAACCTCTGCAGCGGTCATCGCTTTGATATGCACATCAGGAAATTGCTCTCGTATCTTACGAAATGCTCCCATATACCACTCTATCCCATCATTGGGATTATGAGCAGAGACAATATGCAACTCTTTGGCTCCATTGGCAATGGCAGAGGAGGCGATCTGCAAAATCTGCTCATGACTCATTGTATATTGATTGGGATTTTTACGACTAGCACTATAGGCACAGAACTTACAGATATCCGCACAAACATTGGTAGGGTTGATATGACGGTTGATATTAAAATAACTCTTTTTTCCAAACTTCTCCTGGCGAATCTCATCTGCGAGTTCTCCTAAGGTAAAAAGATCCAACTCATAGAGGGCTTCTCCCTCTGCTTGTGTGAGTCTTTCTCTCTTCTTTATCTTTTCGATTAATCTCATCTCTACCTCTTGATTGCATTGAATTAATTTTCGGTATTATAACAATAATAAATTAGGAGTGGTTAAGGTTATGACAAATATTAAAACACAAATAGAGACCCTACTCTATGAGGAGGCACCTGATTTTGAGATCTCCAAAGTATTAAAAAAAGAGATCAAAGAGTATTTTTCAACCCTAGAGGAGAGTTTTGCTTACAATAGTGGCAAAGGATTTTTGGTCAAACATACCAAAAAGATAGATACCATCATTCAACTTGTTTATAGGGTTGCTATGCGTTCTATGTTTGGTACCTATATGCCAATGAGGAGTACCCTACCCATCACCCTACTAGCACTAGGAAGCTATGGACGTGAACAGCTCTGTGTCTACTCCGATATTGATCTCATGATCGTCTACAAAGAGATCCCTGGCTACAACACCCAAGAGATGATTGAGAAGATTCTCTATATTCTTTGGGATGCAGGGCTCAAATTGGGACATAGGGTACATGAAGTTGGTGAGCTTTTTGAAGCCTCCCAAAGTGATATTACCATCAAAACCTCTATGCTTGAGTCACGTTTTATCGAGGGTTCCAAACAGCTTTGGGATCAGACTCAAACGGAGCTTAATCATATACGAAAGGATAATCCAAAAGCTTTCATTAATGCCAAAATAGAGGAGATGCAAACCCTTCATCGACGCTTTCCCATGACTATGGAGCCTAATCTCAAAGAGGGTGTTGGAGGATTTCGCAATGCCAATTTGGTCTACTGGATTGGTAATATCAAACACAATATCAAACGTATTCGAGATCTTGATAGCACTATTGTATCTGATAGAGCCTATGCAGAGTTTCATGAGGCATTGGAGTTTCTCTTCAAAGTTCGCTCTGCTCTTCATCTTGCTACCCAAAAAAAAGAGGATCGTTTACGTCTTGAGTTAATCCCTCAAGTTGCTCAATATCTAGGATACAAAGCCACCCAAAATGATCATCTGAAACTCTCTCGAAAAGTGATCTCTTGCCTTAAAATCATCAAACTACATACTACCATTTGGATCGATGCACTCAGTGAGTACTATGATAGAAAAACCATGCTTACCCCCATTAAGCACGACGACAACTACCATGCGTTGCTAGAGCAACTTATCAATGCCCCTGTAGAGAAGTTCCCCGTTCATCCTACCTTTCTAAAGGCACTCAACCATAGCTATCGACCACCTCATATCCAAGAGCAACTCTATCCACTTTTATTAAAAATTTTTGAACATCCACAGAGTCATCTTATTCTATCCACACTCATCGATACACGTCTATTGGGCTACACTATCCCCTATATCAAAAAGGTTATTGATCTGCCTCAGTTTGATGGATATCATCAATACTCTGTGGGCATTCACTCTGTCAAATCGGTTCAAGCCCTAGAGAATATCGATGATCAACGAATCAAAGCACTCTATGAGAAGTTATCCTCCAAAGAGAAGAGTTTTATCAAAGTCGTTACCCTCTTGCACGATGCAGGAAAGGGGCGTAAAAGAGCGCATGAGGAGGTAGGAGCGACACTCTTTAAGAGTTTTGGAAAACGACTTAATCTTTCAAATGAGGAGATTATGCTAGGTAAAACACTCATTCTACACCATACCCTCATGAGTAGTACTGCACAAAGAGAGGATCTTCATGCAGAGCAAGTAATACTCAAATTCTCCTCCTACTTCCCTACCCAAAAAGCACTAGATTTTATCTATCTTCTCACCTACGCAGATATGCGTGGGGTGGGGAATAATACCTATAATGACTTTAGTGCCAAACTGATTGCAACACTCTATACCCAAGCCTCCTTAGCAATCTCTAATATCGATAAACTACGAGAGACCACCAAACGGGTTCGTAAAGAGACCCGACTCAAGAGACTAAAGCCGTTCAAAAAAATGCCAAAATCTCTACAAAAAAAGATACTCAACATCACCTCAGATCTACTCTTTATCAAAAATACTCCCCAAGAGATTATTCAGATCGCACAACGGGCTATCAATCTTGAAGATTATAGTTTTAAGATTGACAATCATCACTTTTTGACCATTGAGATCTTCAGAAGAGATAACCTCGACCTTGCCTATCTGCTCCATAAACTCTCCCATCTTGATATTGTACAGATGGATATCTACAAACTCTTCTCAGGTATTAAGTATTTTAAACTAGAGTTCAATACCTCTATTGAGGAGGGAGATTATATCCTTCTTCAGAAGATTCTCTTGGATGCTTTAAATCATACATATACCCTCAATCTTCCCAAGCCAATTATTGAGAGAAAACGAATAGATATCAACTGCCACCACTCTCAAGAGCATGCCCGAATGATAATTAACTGTAGTGACCAAAAAGGGTTGCTCTCATATATTATTAAGCTCTTTGATAGCTTAAATATCGATATCAGCTCTGCTAAGATACATACAAAGATGAACAGGGTCAATGATCTTTTTTTAATCGAGAAGAATGGAAACTTTTGTAATAATATCAACCATATTATTAAAGAGTTAACGGAGTATTAGCGCATGTGTGGAATTGTTGGATATATCGGAGCCAAAGAGAAAAAAGAGATCCTATTAGATGGACTGCAAGAGTTGGAGTATCGAGGGTATGACTCAGCAGGTATTGCCATCATTGAAAACAATCAACTACAGCACTTTAAAGCCATAGGTAAACTACAAAACCTAAGGGAGAAGACCAAAGAGTATGAGAGCAGTGGATTTGGTGTCTCTATTGGTCATACCCGTTGGGCAACCCATGGTAAACCAACTGAACTCAATGCCCATCCACACTTAGGGGCATACTCCTTTGTTGTACATAATGGAATTATCGAAAACTATCAAGAGCTAAAAGAGGAGCTTCAAAATGAGGGTATTGATTTTTTGAGTCAAACCGATACAGAGACCATTGTTCATCTCTTTGAGAAATACTATAGAGCAAACAACCAAAGCTTCGATGCTTTTACTCAAACAGTCAACAAACTCGATGGGGCTTATGCCACACTGCTTATCTCTGAAGCTGATCCCAAGAGTATCTTTTTTGCTAAAAATGGCTCCCCTATGCTGATTGGTTTTGATGGAGAGGATATCTATTTTGCCTCCTCAGATACCCCCATAATAGGCAAGGCAAAAGAGGTATACTATCTTGAAGATGGAGAGTATGGGTATGCTAGAGATGGAGAGATAAAACTCTTCAACAAAGAGGGAGAGAAGAGCTTTACCAAACAACCTCTTGCTACGGATAAAGCGATGGCACAAAAAGATGGCTATCGCTTCTTTATGGAAAAAGAGATCTATGAGCAGAGTCGTGTCATGGGAGAGACCATGATGGGACGGGTACTTGATGATAGCATCGCTTTTGATGAGCTTGATCCTAAACTCTTTGAGGGAGTTGAGAATATCAAAATCTGTGCATGTGGAACCTCCTATCACGCCGCCCTTACAGGAGCCTACCTCCTAGAGAGAATTGCCAAAATTCCATGCCAAGTAGAGATCGCCTCAGAGTTTAGATACAAAGAGCCACTACTCCAAGACCATACCCTCTTCGTTACCATCTCTCAAAGTGGGGAGACAGCAGATACCCTAGAGGCACTCAAAATGGCAAAACGTGCAGGGCTAAAGAGCCTTAGTATTTGTAATGTGGACAACTCATCTATCGTTAGAGAGAGCGATAGTGCTATTCTTACCAGAGCAGGAATAGAGAAAGGCGTTGCTAGTACCAAAGCCTTTGCGACTCAGACTATGGTGCTTTGGATGCTGACACTCTATATTGCCAAACTCAAAAAAACCATCACCCAAGAGCAGTGCAAAAGAGAGATAGAGGCGATGCTACAAACCCCCAAAGCACTGATCGTAACAGATAAGCTTCATGCCAAACTTCATCGTCTCTCAAAACGCTATCTACATGGTCATGGCTTCTTCTTTATTGGTCGTGATATCTTCTTCCCTTTGGCACTTGAGGGGGCATTGAAACTCAAAGAGATCAGCTACCTACATGCAGAGGGTTACCCCGCAGGAGAGATGAAACATGGTCCTATTGCATTAGCAGATAGTGAACTCTTTACCATTGCTCTCATGCCAAGCTCTATGCAGTATGAGAAGATCAAATCCAATGTTGAAGAGCTTAGTGCTAGAGATACCACCATTCTTGCTATCTCTCCTCTTGAGTTTGATCTTGCAGATGATTTTGTGCAAACAAAATATCACACACACCCTATGCTAGAGTTTTTTGAGATGATGATAATCACCCAACTACTCGCCCTAGAGGTCTCTGTGCGTTTGGGTAATGATGTCGATATGCCAAGAAATTTAGCCAAATCAGTTACCGTAGAGTAGTTTGGAATGAGGATTCTTTTAGCTCTCTCTCTTTTGCTTTTTGTGCCACTTTTTGCAGAGGAGAACTATGAGAATTATACCCCACAAACATTTTTTGATAGCAGTGATATCGACAGCTTTTTCCAAAGTGAGACAGGAGAACTGCTCAAAAAGCTCATAGTCCATGGCAAAATCTACTACATGCAACAAGATGGTGATCTCTATGATGAGGATGTTGCCACCATTGAAGATCCAATCTTCTCAGCAAGAGAGAGCCTCTACTCCTTTGCGCGATCCAAACGACTACTAGCGACTAAGATCTATCCCTCTCACCCAAAAGCCTTCTATAGCAACTGTGACTATACCATTCAAGGGAAGAGGCTTATCCCTATTCACAAAAGTTGTGGCTTTCACTATCGCAAAAACAAAAAACGATCTCAACGAATTGAGTGGGAGCATATTGTTCCTGCTTGGCACTTTGGGCATCAACTCAGATGTTGGCAAAATGGAGGGCGGATGAACTGCCGTGAGACCAATAGCAAGTTTCGGCAGATGGAAGCAGATATGCACAATCTTGTTCCTGCCATAGGAGAGATCAATGGGGATCGAAGCAACTTCAAATATGGGATGATAGAGGGGGAGTTACGTCTCTATGGCAAAGTAGATATGGAGATCGCCTTCAAAGAAAAAAGAGCAGAACCCCGCCCCTCTATCTATGGGGATATCGCACGTACCTACTTCTATATGCGTGATCGATATGGACTTAAGATCTCAAAATCTCAAGAGAAGATGCTTATCGCATGGAATAATCTCGATCCTGTCTCCCCTTGGGAGCGAAAAAAAAATCAGCTTATCAAATCCATTCAAGGGGATGAAAACCCCTATATTACCAATTACAAAAAGATTAAACAGCTAGGAGATACTCCTGCTTTAGAATCAACACTACAAGATATAAAAGAGGAGCTACAAGAAGAGTATGGAGCAATACTCGCACAACTCTCTCCTCCTATTGCAGGGATAGTTCTCTTTGTCATGAGCCTTGTGACACTATGGTATCGACGCAAAAACAAAAAACAGCCCAAAGAGGAGAGACTCCAGAGCAAAACCTCTATGATCATCTCAAAACTAGGCAATGTGGCACTTAGTATCAATGACAAAGAGGAGATTATCATCGAAAAAGCAGACCCAAACAACCCCAATCAGCAGTGGCTCTTCACCAAAGCCAACAAGAAAAAGGCATACTTCTTCATCGAAAATCCCCATAGAGGTGGGGTTATTGAGATTGCCAACAGCGACAGCAATGATGGTGCGAAGATTATTCTCAATAAGAAAAAGTCACGAAAAAATGACCACCAAGAGTGGAAATTAGAGAGTTCCAAAGATCAAGGGTATGTTTTTGTTCTTAATAGATGGTCGCTCAATGTGCTTGATATCAAAAGAAAACAGACCACCGATGGCACCAAAGTGCAGAGCTTTCATAAAAAAATACGAGGCACAGAGAATCAGGAGTGGCAGATAATGCTAACTGATCAATTTTGTTTCTAAAATACTGTAGATCATATAAAATCCCACCTTTTAACTCAAAAAAATATAAAAAATATAAAATAATATTGAATATTATTAATTATTTAAGTTTAATTTAACAGAAATAATCATAAAATATCACTAAGAGAACATAAAGGATATAAAATGAAACAATTACTAATAGGCTTAACACTTTTAACACTATCAGCAAACTTAGCTTCGGCTTCAAACCCATTTCAATCAATGGTAATACGAGAACATAGTAACCATATTGTTATTACCAAAGAGGTAAAAGCATCTCAAAATAGTAAATTTTTCTATGCACAAAGGGCAGCAAAGCAGGGAAATGTTCAAGCAAAATATGATCTTGCGATGATGTATGCCTTGGGAAAAGGAGTAGAGAGAGATAGACGAAAAGCATTTAATCTTTTTCATGAAGCAGCACGCAAAGGACATGCCAAAGCGAAATATTGTGTGGCGGTTAATTTTGAAAAAGGATTAGGGGTTAAACCACAAGCTGAGTTGGCACGTTATTGGTATAAACTTGCTGCCAAGGCAGGAAACCCTCAGGCAATTGTCAAGTTGGCAAATCTCAAAAAATTGATTAAAAAGCAAAAAGGAAGAGCAGTCTACGCCTCCAACTAATACCCTTTTAGGATCTAATGGGGATGAGTTGTTGGTTTTCAAGTTGATAGCTAATATCACAAAGGGTTGCCATACTCTTATCATGTGTAACCAAGATTAATCCAGCATTGTTTATTTTGATATACTCTAGTAGCACATTCATTACAAGCAGAGCCGTCTCACTATCGAGATTTCCTGTAGGTTCATCTGCGAAGATAATTTTGGGACGTTTGCTAAGTACTCTAGCAATGGATACGCGTTGTTGTTGTCCCCCTGAGAGTTCGCCTATTTTTTGCTCCATAATATCGGTAATCTCCAAGGCTTCAAGTAGTTTGGGATCAATATGTTCTCCTGAGAGTAGGGTAGCAATCTCCAAATTCTCAATTGCCTTCATCCCTTTAAAGAGGTAGTGTGCCTGAAAAATAATGCCCAGATCATGACGGCGGATAAGCTCTATCTCCTCCTCTTTAAGTCTATAAAGATCTTTTTCCAAAAGTTTGACATCTCCTCTGTTGGGCTGGATAAAGGTTGAGAAGATATGCAGTAGGGTAGATTTCCCACTACCACTACGACCCAATATGGCAATAGACTCTTGAGGATGTAGTATTAGATCAACACCACTAAAGAGAGGATAATCAAAGGCATGAGCAATATTATTGGCTTGGAGTAGAAGTTTAGACATTTTAGATCTTTGTAATAAATTAGAAAATTATATAGAAAATTTTGTTAGAGAAGCGTAATATAGAGAATGGTTCACACATCAAATGTGTAAACCATCAGAGAGTTTGAAGATTATGCCATCTGTTTTGCCACTTCTGCTGCGAAATCTTCCTCTTCAACCTCAATCCCTTCACCTACTTCTAGTCGGATAAAGTCAGTGATAGTAGCTTTGCCACCTGATACCTTTTCAAAATATTGTGCAACAGTCATGCTATCATCCATTACATATTTTTGATCGAGTAGAGCCAACTCTTGATCAAGCAGGGTATTATCAGAGATAAATCGCTCTAATTTACCAGGTACAATTCTATCCCAAATCTTTTCAGGTTTCCCCTCAGCTGCGAGTTGTGCTTCGATCTCTTTTTTTGCTTCAGCAATTACTTCGTCAGTTAGTTGTTGTCGACTTACAAAGGCGGGAACATTTTTGAGTGGTTTTCCTAATCGTGTCAACTCCTCATTCTCTTTTTTTACTTTTTCGATTCTTCCTGCGGTCTCTTCTGCAACAAATGCAGGATCAAAATCTTTATAAGAGAGTGTAGAAGGACTCATCGCTGCTGCGTGCATGGCAATGTTTTTAAGCTCAGCTCTTACCTTGTCCGCAGTAGCTTTATCTTCACATTTTGCACCCAAAAGCACAGCCACTCTGTTGTTGGCATGAAGATAACCATTAATAGCAACACTCTCCTCATCAGATGCAATTAGCCCTGCACGTCTAACCACAAGGTTCTCACCAATGGTTGCAATCTGTAGTGAGAGATACTCTGCAAAGGGTTGTCCATTGATCTCAGAGTTATTAATCGCATCAGCATCTGCTAGGTTGTTCTCAAACGCATGTTTGGTAATCTCTGCTACAACACCTTTGAAAACATCGTTTTGAGCAACAAAATCTGTTTGAGAGTTGACCTCAACGATAACTGCTTTGTTGTCAGCAACTTCGATAGAGACAACACCTTCTGCTGCCACTTTATTTGCTTTTTTGGCTGCAGCTCCTAGCCCTTTCTCTTTGAGCCAAGCCACTGCTGCATCAAAATCACCATCAGTTGCTGCTAGTGCTTTTTTGCAATCCATCATCCCCGCAGAGGTGGTCTCTCTTAGTTTTTTAATATCTTTTGGTCCAAAATTTGCCATTGATTATGCTCCTGCTAATTCTTTTGCTTCGGCTACTGCATCTGCCTTAATTTTAGCTGCAGTCGCTTCCTCTTCACTCATTGCAGCAATTTGTGCAAATGTTGTAATACCTGCTGCATAGAGATTATCTTGACCTACTTTCCCAATACCTGGTAGTTTTGTAAGGTCATCTCTCTCCTCTTTTGCTTCAGCCACTGCCTCTTCTACAATCTCTTTGACCTCTGCATCAGAGGGGAGAGTTGTCGCAGCTACTACTTCAGGATCTTCAGGTTGTGCCATCATTGCTTCTGCAAGTTCTGCATCTACTGCTGGAGCATCTTCTGCTGATATTCCCTCTTTTTCAGCAAGTTCAGCTTTTCCTTCAATAATTGCTTCTGCCATCTCTTTACAGAAGAGGTTGATTGAACGAATAGCATCATCATTTCCTGGGATTGGATAATCTACCAAATCAGGATCACAGTTGGTATCAAGTGGGGCAATCACTTTCATCCCCATTCTTCTTGCCTCTTTAACTGCGATATGCTCTTTGACCGCATCGATGACAAACATCATATCAGGCAATTTTTTCATGTGTCTGAAACCTTCAAGATAAGCAGAGAGTTTCTCCTTTTTTCTCATAAGCATCAATGCCTCTTTTTTGGTCAAAAGATCCATTTGACCACTCTCTTCCATCTGCTCAATAATCTCTAATTTTCTAATAGATTTTTTCATGGTTGGGTAGTTGGTAAGCATTCCCCCTAACCATCTGGTAGAGACATAAGGCATACCACATCTCTCTGCATGCTCTTTAATTGCTGAACGAGCCTGTTTTTTAGTCCCTACAAAGATGACTGTTTGACCCTCTGATGCTGCCTCTTTTACTACATTGTATGTATATTTGAAGTATCGAAGTGTCTTTTGTAGGTCGATAATGTAGATGTTTTTTCTCTCACCAAAGATAAACTTTTTCATCTTTGGATTCCATCTTCTGGTTTGGTGACCAAAGTGTACACCACACTCTAGTAGATCTTTCATTGTTACCATATTTTGCTCCTTGCAAAAGTCCAAAAATAGATAATATCATTATATATTTCAAGACAAAAATAATATTTTTAGAGACCGTAGTCTATAGGTTTATTCCACTGTAGCCCTTAACACCGTTATGTGCAACCATTCAAGGATTAACTACATGAGAATTTGTCTGTAGATTTTACAAACGTGAAATTTTATCTGAAAAAAGATTAAAGAGAAGTAAAAAAGAGATTTATAGAGGGTAACCTTGATGGTTACCCTTATAATTAACAAGAGTAAGTAGAAGCAAACTCATATCCAGTAGGTCTAGCCTCATCTGGGAATACTTGTGATTCAAACATATAGTTCTGATACGCATCAATAAACTCTTGAGTCATAACAGGTTTCAAGAACTCATGGTCAGCAATAAGCCCCTCTAGTGACTCTCTTAGTGTATGAGGCATTTGAGGAATCTTTTTCTCTCTAATCTCATTAAGCGTAAGCTCAAATAGGTCCATATCCATAGGACCAACAGGTACATCACCATTTTTGATACCATCAATTCCTGCCAACATAAGAACAGAAAATGCAAGATATGGACACGCGGTACTATCAGGGAATCTGGTCTCAATTCTAGTTGCCATCTCACCTGCACCATAAGGGATACGACAAGCAGCTGAACGGTTTTGGCTAGAGTATGTCAAGATACTTGGAGCCTCAAATCCAGGGATAAGTCTCTTATAAGAGTTAGTACTTGGGTTTGTAAATGCAGCAACTGCGTCAGAGTGTTTGAAGATACCACCAAGATAGTTAAGTGCTGTTTGGCTTAAGTTTGCATACTCACCCTCTTTGTAGAAAAGGTTTTTGCCATCCTTCCAAATTGATTGGTGAACATGCATTCCATTACCATTATCTCCATAGAGTGGTTTTGGCATAAATGTAGCCGTTTTACCATTGAGGTGAGCTACCATTTTGACCACATACTTATACTTTTGAACATTATCAGCGGCCTCGATTAGTGTACCAAACTTAATACCAATCTCACCTTGTGCTTGTGCTACCTCATGGTGACCAAGTACTACCGTAAGCCCTACATCCTCTAGTACCTGCATCATCTCAGCTCTGAGATCTACCATGCTATCAGTTGGCATTGTTGGGAAATATCCACCCTTTGTTCCTGGTCTATGACCCATATTACCCATCTCATATTTGGTTGCACTACTCCACTCACCCTCTTCGGATTCTACTCTATATCCTGCTTGATTAACTCCTGACCATATTCGCACATCATCAAAGATAAAAAATTCATTTTCAGGTCCAAAGAATGCAGTATCACCAATACCAGACTCTTCTAGGTACTTTAGTGTCTTTTTAGCAATACTTCTTGGACATCTCTCATAGAGATCCCCTTTGTAAATATCAAATACATCACATATAACAACTACTGTACTATCAGCAGTAAATGGGTCAAGAAATGCAGTCTCTATATCTGGCTTTAGAAGCATATCTGATTTATTAATTGGTTGCCAGTTTTCAATTGATGAACCATCAAAAGGAAGCCCACCCTCTAGTTGATCTCTATCAACAGCACTCATTCTGTATGAGATATGGTGCCATGCACCTTTGATGTCTGTAAATCTAAAATCTACAAACTCTACCTCATTATCACTACAAAATTTAAAAAATTCATCTATATTGTTTACAAATTTACCCATTTATGGTCTCCTGTTTTTAAATATGCGGTCATTGTATCGCAATTTTTTTTAAATAGATAAGAATATTCGATTAAAAAATAATCATTTCTGATTCTCGTTGCTCAAAAGTAACAGCTTTGGTATAACCAATTCTCTTAGCAAGGGAGGTCAACTCCTCATATTTAAAGCCAATCTGCTCAACAGCATGGGCATCAGATGAAAAGGTAATAGGGATATCAAGCTCAAACGCTACCTCTAATAGTGAAGCAGAGGGGTATATCTCTTTGATAGGTTTACGAAGACCTGCAGCATTGAGCTCTATGGTCATATTGGATGCCTTAATCGCTTTGAGTGCTCTCTTGGCAATGAGTCGAATATCCTTTTGGGGCATAAATTTGAACACCTTAATAAGATCAAGATGCCCAACGATATCAAAATAGGCTGTTTTTGCCATCGCTTCAATGGCATCAAAGTACTCTTGCCATATCTGATTAATATCTCTCTTTTTGTACTCTCCGATAAACTCAGGATTGTCAAAGCCCCATTGATTGATAAAATGGACTGAACCAATAAGATAATCGACCTCTCTTTCTAAAACTCTTTGGTCTATATACCCTTTGATAAAGTCAACTTCATACCCTAATCGGATATCAATTTGATCTTGATATCTCTTTTTGGCATCAAGAATCTCCTCTTCATAATCTTTCATCTCTTCAAAAGAGAGGCGATAGTGGGGATCAAATCTCATGGGAGCATGTTCAGAGAATCCATAGATATCAACTCCTAGTTCAATGGCTCTTTGGATATACTCATCAACTGTCCCCTTGGCATGGTTACATCGTGTGGTGTGGTTGTGTAAATCTATTCTCATGGGTGTAATTTTAGCATAAAACTGATCTTTAATTATTTGAAATAATCTTCTTATGTTATAATCTCTATATTAATTTATTATACAAGGATCAATCATGAATATAGAATTTAATGCAGAAACTATTTTGATTATGTTATCAGGAGTAGCAATTGGATGGGTATTGAGTTATTTGAAATCTCTATTAACCATACGAAAATATAAAAAAGAGCTCAAAGACTACAAAGATCACTTAGAGCGACAGATGAAGATTACCGATGCAGGGAATAAAACATTAATGGAGGAGATGAATGCTCTGAAAAAAGATAATGAGAATCTTAGAATCTCAGTTAAAACCTTGGGACAAAAACCAGGGCGTGCAGAGATTAGACAATTCAATATTTATGATAATGCTCTACGAAAAATGATGCTTCAAGCCCCTGGATTCTCTTCTGCTTGGGAGAGTGCATTACAAGAGGCAGAGCGTGAGTATGAAGAGAATGAGACAGGACTCAAAAATATTATGGGCAAAGTCTTTGGTACATCAGGATCAACACATACAGAAAATAGTAATGTTCAGAAGATAGAGCATAAAAATTAAAATATGATATGCACTACCTCTTTAATCCTCTCTTTTTATAAGTCTTTAACAACCAATAGACTACAATTACCATATTTTAGATAAAAAGGTTAATTTATGAAGTTTACAGGTAACAATGTACTCGTAACAGGATCAAGCAGAGGTATCGGTGCAGAGATAGCCAAAACATTGGCAACTTATGGTTTGAAAGTTTGGATCAATTATCGTAGTGGAGAGGCCAAGGCAAAAGCTGTGCAGGAGGCAATTATCTCAGCAGGTGGCAAGGCTGAAGTGATTGGATTTGATGTGAGTGATGAAGCCTCATTTGTAGAGGCGATCAAAGAGATTGTCTCTGTTGATGGAGAGATCGCTTATTTGGTTAATAATGCGGGTATTACCAATGATAAGTTGGCTATGAGAATGAAGAGTGAAGATTTTATGTCAGTTATTGATGCCAATTTGAAATCAACCTTTATTGGTTGTCGAGAGGCACTTAAAAATATGCGTAAAAAACGCTTTGGTGCGGTGGTCAATATCGCCTCTATTGTAGGAGAGACAGGTAATGCAGGGCAGACCAATTATGCTGCTTCCAAAGGGGGAGCTATCGCCATGAGCAAATCTTTTGCACTAGAGGCTGCTAGTAGTGGGATTCGTTATAATACCATTACTCCTGGATTTATTGCTACAGAGATGACCGAAGTGCTTAAAGATGAGGTCAAAGATGCCTTTGTTGCCAAGATCCCTATGGGAAGATTTGGTAACCCCTCTGAGGTGGCTGAAGCAACTGCTTTTTTGTTGAGTGATCACGCCTCCTATATTACAGGAGAGACACTCAAAGTCAATGGTGGGATGTATATGTAGATGTCACCTAAAATACTCCTCCTTGAAGATGATAAACTTTTTAATGAGACGGTTGAAGATTTTTTGGAAGAGGAGGGGTATGATATCAAGGTAGCACTAGATCCCTATAGTGCACTTGAATCTACTTTTGAGGAGAGTTTTGATCTTTATCTCTTTGATGTCAATCTTCCTTATGAGAATGGTTTTGCGCTTTTGCAGAAGCTTCGAGAGGCAGGAGACAATACCCCCACAATCTTTTTGACCTCTCGCGATGACAAAGACTCTATGGTAGAGGGATTTGGTGTTGGAGCGGATGATTATATGAAAAAGCCAATTGATCTGGATGAACTAGCCTTGCGTATAGAGGCAATTTTACGTCGAGAGCATGGTAGTGATGAGATTGTTTTGGGCGAGTTTAGAGTAGATTGTAGAGCCAAGGAGATCTATCAAGGAGAGAAACGCCTAAAGGTAAGTCATAAAGCGGTAGCGTTATTGCTTCTTTTTTTGGATGCCAAAGGGGAGGTTGTGCGACATGAGAAGATAGAGGAGTCTCTTTGGCATACGAGTCAAGAGGTAAGTCTTGGATCGATTCGTGTCTATGTGACCACCCTAAAAAAATATTTTCCTCGTGCCATTAAAAATATTCGTGGGGTAGGGTACCGTTTTGTTCAAGAAGAGATATAGATGAAGCGAGAGATATGGATAGGAACACTGCTCTATTTTCTCTCTACACTTATTCTCTTTGATCTGCTAATTGATTTTTCATTCTCTCCATTTTTTCTTTTTTGGTTACTACTCTCATTGGTTTTTGGTTATATATTTAGCAGTTATATGTTCTCGCTCAAGCAAAATTTGGATGAGAATCTATTGCATATTACCAAAGAGATACTCCATGAACTCAATATCCCACTATCAACTATCAAAGCCAATACCAACTTAATTAAGCGTACCCTGTCAACTAATCAAAAAGATCTCAAGCGACTCTCTCGAATAGAGGATGCCTCTATTCGTCTGGAAAGGCTCTATAAGGAGTTGGTCTATAGTATCAAGAAAGAGATCCATCCCATCGAAAAAGAGATCTTTGCTCTTGATCTGCTTATTCAAGAGCGCGTTGAGAACTTTGGACTCCTAGAGCGTAATCTATTTGAGTTAAACCTCTCTCCTTTGACTGTTCGAGTAGATAAGATAGGGTTTGAGAAGAGTATTGATAATCTTATTAGCAATGCGATGAAATATTCACCAAAAGAGAGTGCTATTCAGATCTCCTTGATTGGAGAGGAGTTGATTATCCAAGATTTTGGAATAGGGATGGATGAGACTGAGTTGGTGCGTATTTTTGAGCGTTATTATCAGTTGGATAGTCAAAAGCACGGGGAGGGCATTGGATTGGCACTGGTCAAAGAGTATTGTGATAGCGAAGGAATTATGGTCAGCATCAATTCCCAAAAAGGGAGAGGGACTAAAGTGATGCTAGACCTTAGAAAAGTAATGGTTTAGATATAGGATTGATCAAGTTGATACTCATCAAACTCTTTGAGTTTGTTGGCAATAATGAATTTTTTGAGTTTTTGGGTATATTTCTCTTTGAGTTCACAGTAGTTTACCAAATACTGAACCAGTTGTAGAGGATCTTTGGTTATATCTCGCTGTTTTCTAAAGCTTTTATAGGCACCTCGCCCAATCACTTCAAAGTAGTGGTCAATAGCATCACTGAGTGTGGCATATTTACGAACATAAATGGCTTTTCCATTTCGTGTCCCTTTTGCCTTCATTCTTGGTTCGTTTTTGTTGTATGACCACATTCCAAAGATATTGTTCCCCTCTTTAAAGAATCGAGACTCTCCCCATGCAGATTCAATGGCCGCTTGAGCCAAAATAATGCTCACAGGGTGTGTCTGCATTCGCAAAAGTAGCTCTTGGTTATCTTTTGTCTTATAGGTTTTATACTGCTTTTCCAAAAAAGCAATATCCTCAGCAGTAGGATTGATAGTGTTGATAATACTCTCTACCCTCTCTCGTTTTATCTTTAATCTCTGTTTGCTAATAAGAATAGCTGGAAGAATCATATGAAAGAATCTCTTTTTCTTCTCTGAGACTTGAAGTTTATTAAGAGAGACGGTATTGAGATAGTTGATTGGCTCAATGGTTTTGCTCTTGAATATTTTGATATCTTTGGGTGATGCGATCTTTTTGGATATGATTTTTGTATAACCACTATGGAGATTTTCACTCTCTTCTTTGGTAGGAGAAGTAACCTCTTTTTGTATTGACTTTTGAGCAATCAGTTTAGTCTGATTATACTGCTCTAGCTCTTGAGTTACCTGTTGTAGATAGTTACTATCAAATGAAGTAGCAAATAGTGTTACAGCAGTAAGTGTTAAAAAGTGTTTTACCATGTTAAGTCAAGCCTTTTTAAAAAATTTCGGAATTATACATAAATAAACTTAAAATAAAAAATAATTCTATTGTGTTTTTTGCTATTTTTGAAAAAAAAATTTGAAATTTATAATATTTTGATAATAAGCTTCAAACAATGAAACTTAGGCTTTTGAGAGATTTAAAACAGCATTTTTTGGTATAGTATAATTTATGTAAGTCTTTTTTTGCTATTTTTTAATAAAATTATAAATTTCTCAATAGTAATAAGCTTTTAGTGTTTTTTTGCTATACTTACGGGCATAAATTTAAACTAATAGGAGAGTGTCATGGCACTATTTGATGATGTAAAAGAAGTAGTTGTAGAGCAACTAAATGTAAGCCCAGATGAGGTAAAGGAAGAGTCTAAGTTTGTAGAGGATCTTGGTGCAGATAGTCTTGATGTTGTTGAACTTGTAATGGCGCTTGAAGAGAAATTTGATATTGAAATTCCTGATGAGGATGCAGAGAAAATTGCAACAGTTGGCGATGCAATTAAATTTATTGAAAGTAAATAATTGATGAACTCAATAAATCCCATTTCTGATGGGGTTTATAGATGATTAAACTATATTTGAAGATTTATAACTTATTTGTCTTGATGTATATTTTAATATTTAAATAGGAGATCGAGTGAAACGCGTAGTAGTTACTGGCTTAGGAATGATCAACAGTGTGGGGCAAGATAAAGAGACAGCATTTGCTGCCATTTTGGATGGTAAGTGTGGTATTAAAGAGATTGAACTTTTTGATGCTCAAAATTTTTCAGTAAGAATTGCAGGAGAGATTGTTGGTTTTGATCCAAGTGAAGTAATGGATGCCAAAGAGGTTAAAAAAGCAGATCGATTTATCCAACTTGGTATCAAGGCGGCCAATGAAGCGATGAGAGATGCCAATTTTGGAGAGGATATTGACAAAGAGCGGTTTGGTATCTCCTCTGCATCTGGTATTGGTGGACTTCCTAATATCGAAAAGAACTCAGTAGTCTGTAGTACTCGTGGACCTCGACGCATCTCTCCATTTTTTATCCCCTCTTCACTGGTTAATATGTTGGGAGGATTCATCTCGATTGAACATGGGATTAAGGGACCTAACCTCTCTTGTGTCACAGCATGTGCCGCAGGAACTCACGCCATAGCAGAAGCGACAAAAACCATTGTCCTAGGTGGGGCAGAGCAGATGTTGGTTATTGGTGCAGAGTCAGCCATTTGTGGTGCGGGTATTGGTGGATTTGCTTCGATGAAAGCATTAAGTACCAACAATGATGATCCACAAGGTGCATCTCGACCATTTGATGCCAATCGAAATGGATTTGTTATGGGAGAGGGTGCTGGTGCATTGGTTTTAGAAGACTATGATACTGCTATGGCACGTGGAGCCAAGATCTATGCCGAGGTTGTTGGTTTTGGAGAGAGTGGTGATGCCAATCATATCACAACACCTGTTCCTGATGGACCCTATAGAGCCATGAAAGCGGCCATGAAGATGGCAAAATCTAAACTGGGTGAAGATCTTAAGATAGACTATATCAATGCACATGGAACCAGTACCCCTGCTAATGACAAAAATGAGACTACTGCTATCAAAGAGCTTTTTGGAGGCAAAGAGAACTGCCCACCTGTTAGCTCCACAAAGGGGCAAATTGGACACTGCTTAGGTGCAGCGGGAGCAATAGAGGCTGTGATTTCAATTATGGCAATGCGTGATGGTAAGATCCCTCCAACAATCAACTATACCACACCTGATGAGAATTGTGACTTGGATTATGTCCCTAATGAGGCACGAGATGCTGATCTCAATGTTGTGATGAGCAACTCGTTTGGTTTTGGCGGAACAAACGGCGTTGTGATCTTCAAAAAAATATAAGGATTTTTGATGGCAACCTATTTAGAGTTTGAGAAAAAGATTGAGCAGATTCAAGAGGATATTGACTCTGCTCGTGCAAGAGATGATCAGTATGCGCTTGAGATTTTTCTAAAAGATTTAGACAAAGAGGTTACCAAAACCTTTAAGTCTCTAAGTGATTATCAGAAGCTCCAACTTGCTCGTCACCCTGATCGTCCTTATGCTTTGGACTATATCCGTTTGATTTTGGATGATGCCTATGAGATTCATGGCGATAGGGCTTTCCGTGATGATCCTGCCATTCTCTGTTATCTTGGTTATGTTGATGGGCAAAAGACCATGATAATTGGAGAGCAAAAGGGGCGAGGAACCAAACATAAACTCAAAAGGAACTTTGGTATGCCCAACCCTGAAGGGTACCGCAAAGCATTAAGAGCTGTAAGACTTGCAGAGAAGTTCAATATTCCTGTATTGATGCTTATAGACACCCCAGGTGCCTATCCTGGTTTGGGTGCTGAGGAGCGTGGACAGAGTGAGGCGATTGCCAAGAATCTCTTTGAATTTACAAGTATCAAAGTACCAATGATCTCTATTGTAATTGGAGAAGGTGGCTCAGGTGGGGCATTGGCAATAGGTGTGGCTGATAGACTTGCAATGATGCGATATTCAGTATTCTCTGTTATCTCTCCAGAGGGGTGTGCTGCAATTTTATGGAATGATCCTAAAAAGGTAGAACAGGCAAGTGCCGCACTCAAAATCACACCTGATGATCTCTTCTCTCATGGCTTGGTGGATGATATTTTGGATGAACCACTCATTGGGGCTCATCGAGAGAAGCAGGTTGCTGCAGATATTGTAAAGTCTTACTTCTTAGAGAAGATTAAGGAGCTTAAATCTCTCCCTGTAGAGGAGATGCTACAGAAGCGTTATGAACGCTTAACCTCAGTAGGTGCTTATACAGAATAGAGAGTTTAAGTACTTAAAAATTGGAGCGGGACGAAAGTCGCCGACTTCAAATGGATACAATATTGGTCAACTACTTATCTACTCTATGCAATTCTATTGAGTTTTGATAGTCTCTTTAAGATGGGGATTTAAGTTTGATTTTTTTGTTTTGATGGTGGCGCCAGACGGAATCGAACCGCCGACACAAGGATTTTCAATCCTTTGCTCTACCAACTGAGCTATGGAGCCACACTCTGTAGATACTTCTTGTTTGAAGTGGCTGAAATTATAGCCACTTAAACTTAAAGTAATATTAAATTATTTGAGTTTTTTGATAAATTTGAAAAATTCCTCTCCTCGATGTTTGTAGGAGTTGAATTGATCAAAACTTGCAGCCGCAGGGGAGAGGAGAGCTATATCATTGGCTTGATACTCCCTATCAATGGTTGTTACTGCTTTCTCCAAGGTTTGACAAGGGGTAAATGGAACATGATGCTTATTAGCCAACATAGCAAGTTTTTTGCTATTTGCCCCAATTGTATAGAGATGTACTTGTCTCTTTTGAAGCACCTCAAATAGAGGGGTCAAATCCACACCTTTATCCTCCCCACCAATAATAAGTCGGATAGCGTTATCCTCATACCCTTTGATCGCTTGGATGGTGGCATCTATGTTGGTGGCTTTGGAGTCATTGACCCAAACTCTGCCTTGTGCATCACTAATCTCCTCTTGTCTGTGACTATCAAGTTTGAAGCTATTGATTCTATCATAGTCTATCTCATCAAATAGCGTCTTGGTAATGGACAAGGCGAGAAGAGCATCCTCTAAAAATGCCGCTTTGAATCGAATCTTGGAGCTATCTATCTTAAAGTAGTTCTCCAAAAATGTGGTTGTATCATACTCCACCACAAAGGCATTGCTCTTAGGAAGAGGAAGCCCTTTTGGAACGAGTGCCAACTCCCCCTCTCTCATACTCAATAGTGGTCTGAGTTTATCCTCTCTATATGCCTCCTTGGTGCCATGCCAATCGAGATGATCAGGGGTAATAGGAAGAAGAAGATAGATATTAGGAGAGGCTATTTTGGTATGATGAAGTGTAAAGGAGCTGGTCTCTAGTATCCAAATAGGAGCATCTGTAGAGAGTTCTGCCAAAGGTGTGCCGATATTTCCTCCCATCACAGCACCTCTTTTTTGGAGTAGATGACCTAACATCTGCGTAGTGGTGGTCTTCCCATTGGTACCACTAATCCAAATACTAAAGGGCATAGTAGGAGCAAAGTAGTCATATTCGCTCATAAGATGCTTGGCTGATTGGATAAGTGGATGAGTGGGAGGAAGACTAGGTGTGGTAACCTCTAGTTGACTGTTATTGGGATCAAAGAGAGTTGAAGGCAAAATGGTATTGCCCTCTTTATCTTGATAAGGGGTTTGGGTATTGTCATCAAAGAAGGTGCATCCTCCTCCTAGTTTTTTGGCAATAGCTTTGGTGGTTAATCCATAGCCAAAGAGGGTTGGTTTCATTGATTTTTCCTTATGGGTTATCTGATTTTTAGGGTGATGAGTGCAAGTAGATTAGAGATAAAAGCGATCATCCAAAATCGCACAATAATCTTATTCTCTGCCCACTTCTTCATCTCAAAATGGTGATGGATAGGTGCCATTAGGAAGATTCGTTTTTTACGCATCTTATAACTTCCTATCTGTAGAATAACAGAGACTGTCTCCATAACAAAGATCAATCCAATAAGAATAAGCAACGCTTCACTCTTACCGATAATTCCCATATAGGCAAGAGCTCCGCCAACGGCTAGTGATCCTGTATCCCCCATAAAGATCTCCGCAGGATAGCAGTTGTACCAAAGAAATCCAAGCAGTGCACCAGAGAGTGTGGTAGCAAGAATAGCGACCTCACCAACCCCTTTGATATTGGGCATGAGCAGATAGTTGGAGAAGATAGCATGACCTGTAATATAGATAATAATCCCCAAAGTTGCAAGAGAGATAATCGAAGGAACAGTTGCTAGTCCATCCAGTCCATCGGTGAGATTGACTGCGTTGGTTGTTGCCAAAAAGACAATGATCCAAAAAGGGATAGCGAAGTATCCGATATCAAGGATTGGCTCTTTGAAAAATGGCAAATAGATAGTCGTTGGGAAATTGGCATAGAAGATAAGAAATGTCACCACAACCCCTCCCACAAGAGCTTGAAGGATGAGTTTTCCTCGACTGGTTAACCCTTGGAGATTGTCTCCTGTAAGGATTTTGCCAAGATCATCTTGAAACCCAACCAATCCAAACCCTATGATAGTTAAGAGTCCTGCAATCACATAAGGGTTGGCAAGATTAGAGGTAAGCGTTACGCCAATAATAGTAGCGATAACAAAGACTGCTCCACCCATGGTAGGAGTGTTTTGTTTGTTCGCATGGTTAGGAACATATTTGTTGATGGGTTGTTGGGCTTTTCTAGCGATTGCCCATGCCATAAACCTTGGTAAGCTATAGAGTGTTAAGCCAAAAGCGATAAAAAATCCAACACCTGCTCGAACAGAGATATATTGTAAGATATTGATATTGAAAAGTTCATAAAGAGCATATAACATATTATAAAAATCCTGATTTAAGTTAATAAGTGATATTTTACTTAAAAATTTATAAGAGACAGGTCGAAAAAGAAGATGAATATTCAAAAGACAATTTTAATTATCACTGATGGGATCGGATGTAAGCCTGATAGCCACTGTAATGCTTTTAGGGATGCAACAAAGCCAACCTATGATCATTTGATGGCATCACTTCCAAAAACATTGATCTCCACCCATGGATTGAGTGTGGGATTGCCCAAGGGGCAGATGGGAAACTCTGAAGTGGGTCACATGACCATTGGTTCAGGTCGTATTTTGTATCAAGATCTGGTCAAGATCTCTTTGGCACTAGAGGATGGAGTGCTCAAGAGAAATGAGGCATTGAGCAAAACTCTCTCCAAGGGAAGTAGGGTGCATATCTTGGGGCTTATGAGTGATGGTGGGGTACACTCTCATATTGACCATATTATAGGATTGGCAAAACTCTCAAAAGAGCAAGGCAAAAGGGTATTCTTGCATCTTATTACAGATGGTCGAGATGTCTCACCTACCTCTGCAAAAGTCTATCTTCAGATGGTTGAATCGATCTGTGATGAGGATATCACTATTGCTAGTATTGGAGGGCGATTCTACACAATGGATCGAGATACACGGTGGGAGAGAGTCCAAAAGGGGTATGAAGCGATTGTAACAGCAAACAAGCGTACCCCTTTGAGTGCTTCAGCCTATATCGATCAATCCTACAAAGAGGAGATCTATGATGAGTTTCTTGAACCTGTAGCACTGAATGGTTATGGTGGTATGCAGGAGGGGGATGTGGTTATTATGGCAAATTTCCGATCTGATCGGGTACGAGAGATAACCACTGCATTGGGAGATCCAAGTTTCAATGGATTTGAGCGTGGTTATCTTCCTTTGCATATTGTGACCATGACACAGTATGATGTTGCTTTTCCTTATCCTGTGATGTTTCCTAAAGAGGTTCCTCAAAATACATTGGCTCAGGTAGTTAGCCGTGCAAGATTAACACAGTTGCATACTGCTGAGACAGAGAAGTATGCACATGTGACCTTTTTCTTCAATGGTGGATTGGAAGAGCCAATGATTGGAGAGAGTCGGGTATTAATCCCTAGTCCTGATGTTAAGACCTATGATATGAAACCTGAGATGTCTGCTCCTGAAGTAGGAGAGGCAGTGCGAAAGGGTATGGATCAAGGGTATGATCTTATTGTTGTTAATTTTGCCAATGGAGATATGGTAGGACACACAGGGAACTACGAGGCAGCATGTCAGGCAGTTAGTGCTGTTGATAGAGAGTTGGGATTGATCTTTGAGAGGGCAGAGGATAAGGATTATGCTATTGTATTAACCTCAGATCATGGCAACTGTGAGGAGATGAAAGATAGCAAAGGAAATACTCTTACCAATCACACTGTAGGAGAGGTGTGGTGTTATGTCAAAGCGAAAGGAGTTACCAAGCTTCAAGAGGGTGGAGGGTTGAATAATATTGCCCCAACCGTGCTTAAGATTATGGGATTGCGTATTCCTGAAGAGATGGATGCCCCTTTATGTTAAAAAAACAAAAGATTTATTCTTTTTTATGGTTTATTTTGCTATTATATAACAAAAATGGAGTGTCAATATAAGAGGGAGTGATAATGGATAGTGTACTAAAAGAGTCAGTTGCAACACTATTTTGCCATGCAATAAAGTTGGATGATAAGGAGCTGAAGTTAGAAAAGCCTCTCTTCTGTCGTTTTATGGGGGAAGATTTTGACTGTAGTAGCGAAGAGGCAGAGAGGCTTTTGGCTGAGATATCAGAGAAGGAGTGCAATAATATAGATACTCATGTTTCTATTATCTCCAATGCCCTCTACAACGAACCCTACAAAAAAATGAATATTTTAAAACAGTTAAACCATATTATTTTCAGGAGCAATATGAGAACAGAAGATTATGAGTTCTTCAACAAGGTCAAGGACTCTTTTTTCTCTCGATAAGAGAAGATAGATTATAGATATGATTCATTATTGATCTCTTCATCATCATAAGGATCATAATGAGGGGTAATAATCCATGATTTATTCTCATCAAGTCGCTTAATCCTCTCCTCAATCTGATCAGAGATAGTATGTGCTTCTAGTAGGGTCATCTTTGGCTCTAATACCAAATGAAACTCAACAAAATTATTACTTCCATCTGTTCTGGTCTTAAGCCAATGATATGAGTTAACCAAAGGGTGCTCTTGGATAAGGGATTCAATCTCTATAACCATCTTAGCATCAATAGCATGGTCAAGTAGAATAAATACCCCCTCTTGAATAATCTCATAAGCAGAGTAGATAATATAAATACCTATCCCAAATCCAAAGATAGCATCAACAATATCCCATCCTGTAAAATAGACTATCATCAAAGAGAAGAGAATTACCCCATTGCTCAAAAGATCGGTTTTGTAGTGTAAGGCATCTGATTTGATGACAATGTTATCTGTCTTTTCTGCAACTCCCAAGAGGTACTCTACCAACAGAAAGGTAACAGCAATAGAGAAGATCATAACCACAATAGCAGGGGTAAGCAGAGCAGTCTCCTTACCATAAATCGCCTTTTGGATTGATTCATAGATAATATAGAGTCCAGAGAGAGTAATAATTGTTCCCTCAATCACCGCAGCGATAGCTTGAACTTTCCCTTTACCATATTGAAATCGATCAGTCGCCTTCTCTTCAGACTTTTTAATAGCAAAGAAATTAAAAATTGAGATAACAGTATCAAGCAATGAATCAATCGCTGAAGCCAAAACAGCTACAGAGCCAGAAGCAACACCAATAACAAACTTGACAATAGTTAAAATGGTAGCAACCACACTAGCAATAACCGTTGCTTGTTTTTGTGGGGACATAAAGGATCTCCTTGATTTAAATAAACATATTTTAGCGAAAAAACTTTACTAACCAAAGAGCATTAAGATATATATCTAATCAGATGAGACGAGACCGTTTAGACGAGAGGTAATCCTCCACTAAAACAGTGCTACTAAAAGTTAATGACACGGAATTTTGAACGGTCTCATTTCTAACACTCCCATCTTTTATCCTTTAGTTTGTATTTTTGATTTTTACTTTTTGGTTTTTCTGGAATAGTATATTCAATCAAGTTCATTTCAAGTAAATGTTTAATAGCTTTTTTAAAACTGCCAGATAAGCTTTTTAAACCTAATCTATTGCTCAACTCTTTTGATGACAAACTACTATCTTGAAGATAATACAATATCTTTTTTTCTGTTTCAGTTAAATCTTCTTGGGCCTCTTCTTGGGCCTCTTCTTGGGCCTCTTCTTGGGCCTTTATATTTCTCGCTGACATAAAAATATTTTTCATAAAATTTTGAGTGATTTTAAAACTATTTTTATCATAAGCTTTTAAAATTTTATCAAGACCTGAACCTAGATGTTCAACTAATTCTAAGTCTTTAAATACTCTCATTAACTCTCTGTTTATAGGCTTTGAATACCCTTCAAAAAACTCATCTATATTTTTTATCGTAGAGAGTCCACCACTTGAAGTTATCTCTATCCTATCACTATATATTTCAAAAACT
>CAZEUB010000071.1:0-13847 GCA_964515605.1 uncultured Sulfurovum sp.
GGAGCAGTTCAAAGCCAAAGACAAAGAGGTGCATAAGGAGTTTAATAGAATCTATAGTACCCTCTTTAAATCACGCTATGCCAACAAGCTTCTACTGAGTGAAAATGAGCCACCAGCAGATTTTTTTGAGTCCTATGCTAAGGGGAGAGAGAAGCTCGTAGAGGGAACCAACTGGGGACCTGGTGTGACCCTTACGGGTACATTTTTTGCGACAATTGTTATAAATCTTATTATTGATGCCAAAAATATCTTCTTGGGACCGATCTCCATCAAAGCTGATCCCAAATTTCCAGGCATAGTGGATCAAAAAGAGATAAAGTAGTCTCTTATAATCTAAATCTAAGCAAGAGATGGATAAAACAACGTTTTTAAATAAAAAAGAGGGAAAAGCATAATGAGATCAGAAGAGATAAGAGTGGATATTGTTTTTGATAATGAGTGTCGTGACCATACGCTCTCTTCACTTTGGGGATTTTCCTGCCTACTGCAAACCCCTCAACAGACTACTCTTTTTGATACAGGAAGCAATGGACGAGTCCTACTCAAAAATCTACAAGCCAAAGGTTTGAGTGTAGAGAAGATCGATACGCTCTTTCTCTCTCATGCTCACTGGGATCATATTGGAGGGTTGGACTCTATTTTAGAGATCAATCCTAATCTTGATATCTTTCTTACGTCTCATATCTCCAAAAATCTTATTCGAGATCTCAAAACCCTCTCAAAGAGTGTTCATGTTATTAAGGAGGAAGCCACAGAGCTACTTCCAGATATCCACTCCACAGGAGCGATGGGAGAGGCGAGTGAGCAGTCAATTATTATTGATACCCAAGAGGGGTTGATTATTATTGCAGGGTGTGCTCATAGTGGCATAGCAAGAATTGTTCAACGTGCCAAATCACTATTTGACAAAGAGATACTGCTTCTTTTGGGAGGGTTTCATCTCTTTAATAAAACAGAGAGTGAACTCCATCAGATTATAACGGATATTCAAAAAGCTGGTACTCGCTATGTTGCCCCCTCACACTGTACAGGAGCAGATGCCAAAGCACTCTTTGCTCAAAAATTTGGAGATTACTATATTGATGGAGGGGCAGGAGTGAGTCTGACTTTTCATCAACAAGAGGTGGTTATGTTGCCTTAATATCTTATGTTTTTATGACTCGTAAGCTTCTCTCTTAGCATCACTATTTAGCTAAAAATCCACAACATCTCCCTACTATCTAAGCTGATAATCTTGCACCCATTGACTCAATACCGTAGAGAGAAAGAGAAGATAATATTTAAGCTATTTTTAAGTTTTGACTATGCTCATTAATGCTATAATATGCACAATCAAATAAACCACTAAAATGAGAAATATTATATGCTATACAAATACAAAGGTCTGACCAAAGAGGGTAAAACCATTAGGGGTGGTATCGAAGCGACCACCATTGAAGAGGCTAAACACAAGCTCAAATCTCAAGGAGTATTCTATCAAGATATCCAAGCTACCAAAGAGATAACACTCAAAAACTTCTCCAAGCGAGAGATGGAGGGACCCCTTCTAAGCTCCTTTTCCAAAGAGCTTAGCTCCTATCTCAACTCAGGCATGGCAATCCTAACTGCCATACGGCTTATCGAAGATCAGCACCAAAAAGAGAAGAAATATGCCTCCTTTTTGGCATCGATTCGTACCATGATAGAGGAGGGAAAATCACTCTATCATGCACTCAATACCCAAAATGTCTATGCGATGCCTGACTTTTTTTTGCAGAGTATCAATGTCGCTAGTCAAAGTGGGAAGATGGTCTCTGTTTTGATTCAAATGGGAGACTTCTTCTCCACACAAGCCAAGATCAAAAAACAGGTGGGTAATGCCCTTGCCTATCCGATGTTTATCTTCATTGTGGCTATTGGGATGGTAGGATTCTTGATCACCTTTGTGGTACCCAAAATCACAGGAATATTCAAAGATACAGGACAAGAGCTTCCTGCTATTACACAGTTTGTTTTGGGTATTAGTGACTTTCTATCAGCACACTATGTGGGATTGATCTTGGGGTTTATTGGTGCTATTATTCTCTTTAAATTGGCATACAAGTACATTCCTAGTTACAAACGCCTCTATGATGCCTTTGTACTCAAACTGCCTGTTGTGGGGGGATTGATACAAAACCATGAGCTAGGACGCTTCTCCTATATCCTCTCACTGATGCTTGAATCTGGTGTCTCCTATGCCCATGCGGTTAAACTTGCGACCAGTACCTTTGGTAACAGTGCTTTCAAAGAGACCTTCGAGGAGGCAGCACAAAAGGTTATTGAAGGGAACAAGCTCTCTCACGCACTGCAACGAGTTAAGGGGACAAAACCCAAGCGAAACTTCATGCAGGCACTTGCCCTAGGGGAGGAGTCGAGTGAAGTAGCACAGATTTTGAGCAATATTGCGGCACTCTATCGTGAGGAGAATGATGACAAAATGAAACTGCTTCTTAGCCTACTTGAGCCTTTTATGATGCTCTTTATTGGAGGGATTGTTGGGATTATTGTCTCTGCTATGCTCTTGCCTATCTTCTCGATGAACCTTGGTTCAAAAATGTAATATTGGGTATAATGCCAACTAAAAAAGGGGTAAGAATGGCAAAACAGCGATTTCGAGATATCAAACAGGGCAAGATCAAGCCCCAAGAGAGATCAACCAAACACAAACGCTCCCAAGAGATCATCTTGGCTACCAATCTACAAAAGGTCAAAGCAGCACTTACAGATAGCTTTATGCTCTTGATGCCACTGATGTATATTGTCTTCTATCTTGTCATGGATGGACGAGAGGGGTTTGCCCAACACAAACTAATGGGGTGGCTCTATATTCTTGTGCCACTAATTTTGATTCAGACGGCATTTATGTATCTAGGGAGTGGGCAGACGCCAGGATATCGTGCCTACAATATTCGTGTCGTTGATAGCAAAAGTTTCGATGCCCCACCACTTTTTGCCCTACTCTTTCGCAATATTAGTATGTTGCTCTCTTTGATTACGGTTGTGGGGTGGTTGATGATGTTTTTTCGCAAAGATCGCAAAGGGTTACATGATCTTCTTAGTCAAACAACCATTATTACAACAAAAGCATAGATGAAGTCTGCTCTATCACTCTTCTATTTTGCCTACTTTGCACTTATTGGGGTCTATGTGATCTTCTTGCCCAAGGTACTCTTGGGGTTTGGGTATAGCAAAAGTGAGATAGGGATAATCTACTTTGCCGCTCCCTTTATGCGTTTTTTGCTCCCTTTTGCCTTTAAGCACTTTTTGGTACTCAATCAACGAATCTACCTAATAACACTTACCCTTACACTCTTAGCGACAATTCTCTTTGTCGGTACGGTGGAAAATTTTTGGCTCTATCTGCTGAGCAATCTGCTCTTTGGGGCATCTATGGGGGTATCACTTCCCTATATTGAGACTATTGCTCTACAACAGCTCTCAAAGGTACACTACGGAAGAGTTCGACTCTGGGGGTCGGTGGGCTTTATTCTCATCGCTCTTTGGTTGGGAGAGGTTCTCTCTAGCCCCTATGAGGCCCTCTATTATCTTATGGGCAGTGCCTTTTTTACCCTTGTTTTTGGTCTTATGCTCTTACGCTATGATACCATAGAGACCCATACCACTCAAGAGGAGCCAAACCATACCTTTTCACTCCAAAAGTATTGGGCATTTTGGGGAAGTATCTTTTTAATGCAGGTGGGATTTGGTGGATTTTATCAGTTTTTTACCATCTATGAACTTGATCATGGTGTAAGCCTACAGGTTAGCAGTTTGATGTGGAGTTTTGGGGTGATTTGTGAGATTGTTATGCTCTATTTTCAAGGCAAACTACTCCAAAAAAATCTTCTGAATGTTTTGCAAATTACCATACTTATTACTGCCCTAAGATGGCTACTGCTCTACTACTATGCCAATAGCATACTCATCACATTTGCCTCTCAATCGCTTCATGCCTTTAGCTTTGCACTCTACCATACCGCACTCATGAGCTATCTCTTTCGCCTCTATCCTCAGAAGCGATTGGCACAGCAGTTTCTTTTGGGAATTGGATTTGGATTGGGAGGAGCGATAGGTTCACTCCTCTCAGGAAGAGTCTATGAACTCTCAGGCGATCATCTCTTTTTGGTTGAATCGATCATTACCCTAATGGCATGGGCATTACTACGACAACACCAACAAAGCAAAGAGTCTATCTAAAATTATAATAGCGTGCAGGGTACTCCTCTTTGAGTAGTACCTCATTGGTATAAAAGGTAAAAATAGGAGGAGCATTCTCCTCCAATGAGACAGGGATCTCCTCCTCTTCTGTAATATTGATCTTTTTGATAATTTTTTTGAGAATCTCCTTGCTCTTATCATCTTTGATGAAGAACTCATCACGCAACAACTCATAAGCATCTTTTTCATCTTTGTCGTAGCGATAGGCTTTGGAAGAGAGAAAAAGTGAGTTGGAGAGTTCACTCTTAGCACGTTTACTGATATACTCTGCCATCTCTTGATTTTTGCCCTGAAGCTCCATCGCTCCCATCACAACAATAGAGACGATAATCACCGCCATCAAGACCTCTATCAGGGTAAATGCAGATTTTGATTGAGCACAACGCATTAGTAGTAGTTCCCACTATCTGTCAGATCATATGCAGGATCTACCCAAAGCTCTTTGGCATCATCCAGACTCTCAACCTGTTGAGATTTTCCAAAATAAGAAGGGAGAAAGTAGATCCCTTCACTATTACTAATTACCATTTTTGTAGTACTCCCATTGGCATATAGGTGATAACGAAAGGTTATCTTCTCATCTTTGATACGACCAAACTCGTCGATTTTCACCATTTGATCATGTCGATCCAACATATAGACCTCAACCTCATCTCCTAGATTGATCAACCCCTCATAGGGGAGGATCTCACTTCCACGAGCAACATAACAATCTTTTGATTTTTGAATACAAAAAAACTCAATATCTTCGTGATACTCTCCAAATGATTTTTTGAGTGCAGATCGAAGTGTAAGAGGTGTTACTTTGTCTGCTTTTTCTTCTTGTTTTTTGACCTCTGCAAAGACCATAAATCCGACCAAAGAGATAATCAAAATAACAATAATAAGCTCTATAAGTGTAAATGCTCGACGAGTTACAAAAGAGCTTGAATAATTTTTCATTTAACTATTTTTGACAATCAGGGAAAACAATATCTGCACCCTCAGCTTCACCACCCTCTTTTCTGTCTGCGCCAAAGCTTATCATCTTAAACTCACTACCTGTTTTGATATAGGTAAGTGGTGTTCCCCATGAATCTTTTGGTAGCTTCTCTAAATAGGGAGAGTTTGAGTAGTTTGGATACTTTTCAGGATCAGGATTACTAATTAGTGCCTCCAATCCCTCATCAGTCTCAGGGTAGGTTCCATTATCGAGCTTAAACATCTTCAGAGCCTGTTTGGTTGTTCCCATCTGAGTACATGCTAATTTGCGTTGTGCCTCATTTCCTTGCTCTATAACTCTTGGAGCTACGAGACCAACCAAGAGCCCTAAAATTAGGATAACAACCAATAACTCAATCAGTGAAAAAGCTTTTTTGATTGTTTGTTTCTGTCGTAATTGATTTAACTCTTGCTTACTTCTTTTATAAACTTTAGTCATATTTAAAATTCCTTAGTTAGTTTTAGTTATAATACTGGTGATTTTACTTGAATTGAGCTTTATAATGGATAAAACAAAAAGAGGTATCGCCCTTTTTATTACACTTTTAATTATTGCATCTATTTTATCAATAGTTGCTGTTTCATTTAGTTATCTTGAAAAGGCACAAGATGATGCAGGGGAGACCTCAGCACTCATCCAAGGAAATCTACTTTATAAAAATACAACCAATATACTAAAACAACTTTTTCCAAAAGGAAAAGTAGATAGTAAAAAACTAGACACTCTCTACTCGATACCGATGATGTTATCAGAGGAGAAGAGTGAATTTATGATAAATTTACAGTGTCGACCCTTGATGATTGGTATTCCAATTAGTTGGCTCGATCAACACTTTGTCAAAAAGATTCCTGAGCGATATGATCTAGCTACTGATGTACTAGACTATATCCTTGAAAAATATGAGATAAAAGAGCCTTATGAACTTAAAGCAGATATTTTTGCTCAGATCACAGGAGAGAGAGAAGAGAGAAGTGACTATGAACCTCGGCTAACCAAACAGAGAGAGACACTATCAAGAGAGCAATTTGATCGGATACTCTTTGAGTATCGTTTGGCATACAATGATATTAATGTTTACAAAGTCCCTTGGGAGAAGTATTTTGTCTTTACCAAGGTGACCCAAAATGCCATCATTGATGGGGAGTACCTTAGTGCAGAGCTTCTCTCAGCAGCTTTTGATATTCCTATGGATGTGGTTAAGAGTCAATGGACTATAGATTTAGAATCACAACAACAAAAGCCAACACTCGCAACATTTGTTGCTGAGAATGGCTCAGGAGAGACCATCAATAGTAAACTTTTTTCCAAAGAGGGATTAAACGCGCTACATTGTGAAGAGACCTATGCTTATCGTGGCAGTCACTACCGATTTAGCTTTGATTATGAAAATGAAAGGAATGCAAATTTTGAATTTTATGGGAAGATCTAACAGACGTCTGTTGGTTCATAAACATATGGCAGAGATAAAGATCAATGAGACCGTTGATATTATATTGACCCCACACTTTTATACCTTTATTCGTGAAGAGTTAGCGATCAAATTTACCTATCAAGCAAAAAACATTGCACCCGCTCTATTTGATGACTACTTAGAGAGTAACAAGAGTTATCAATATCATGTCTACAAATGTGGAGAGGGGTGGTGCTTTTTTGCTTATGCAATCAATGAAATTATCTCCTTTTTACAACAAAAAGGAATAGAGCCTTATCGCATTGGCAAAATCTATTTTGCACAAGAGTTAGCATCACAACTCAATAAACCATTATCACTAAGCAATCATGATGCACTCTACACAATAGATCAAACCGTTACCATACTGCCCAAACGACTATTTCCAAGTGAGACCACTTATGGCGAAATTGACCTAGAGAAGGTAGTTTTGAGAAATGGTATCTCTATTAGCAGTTCACTAGACTCAGTGATCCCAATGAAGCAGACCGTAATCATAAGCTCACTGCTTCTAATCTTAGCAGGAGAGTTCATGATAGAGGGGCACAGAATCAAAGCCTCTATTGCAGATCAATATAAACTCCAAGAGGATCTCTTGGCAGACAATCCCAAACTCGCCTCCTCTTTGATACGAAATAGTCAACTTGAAAGATATCAACCAATCAATGATCAAGAGAGAAAAAAGCGTGATAATATTATGCTCATATCCAAGATACTCTCAAATAGAAATAGTCTCAAAAAATTAACAGTAGATGAGAAGAAGATCTCATTTATGATTAAAACAAAAGATAGCATGGAGGATAAACAGGTTATAAAAAAAGCGAAAAAAGATAATTTCAAAATTCTCTCTCAAGAGAATCACCAAATTGTTATGGAGAAGAGCCTATGAATCTTATGACAATTAAACGGTTTAAAAATGAACTTATCATTCTCCTCTCTTTAATTTTGATGCTATGGGCACTACTCTATAAACACCAAGCAAAAACAGATCTCCAAACAGAGAAAGAGAGCATCTCAAAAAGCATTGTAGAGATTAGCAGAGTTAGCGAACTCAAAAAACTCTGGGGGGATAAAAAGATCGGAAAAAAACTTGATCAATTTAAGAGTATTGTCAAACGAGAGAAGATAAAAAGTATCGAAAAGAGAGCCAAACGATTAACAGCAAGTTATCAGAACCTTGATGTCAGGGAACTTAACAAGATTACAAAAATACTTCTTAAGACACCTGTTCAGATCACAAAACTCTCTATCGAAGAGAGTGGAAAAGAGAGATACACAATGGAGTTCAAATGCAAATGGTAAAACGAACAGTTGGTGGATTTATATTGCTTATTCTCTTTTTGTGGATTTTTGCTCCCAAACAAGAGATCTACTATCTTTTGGAAAAAAATTTAGCAACAAAAGGCATTGTCATCAGTAATGAAAAATTCAAAGAGGGGCTTTGGGGTATAGAGATCACTAATGCCGATATCTATCTGGAGGGAATCAATATTGCCAAAGCAGCGTCACTTGAAATGGATCTATTTTTTCTCTATAATCAACTTCGACTCTCCTCGGTTACTACAGATAAAGGGATTCATAACTATGCACCAAAATCGATTAAGAATCTCAGTGCAACCTTTAGTATTCTAAAGCCCTATAAGATTGCTATTGAGGGAGATGGCTCCTTTGGTAGTGTTACGGGAGGTCTCTATTTTGATCGTCATAAACTGCTTTTGAGATTTAAAAACATCAAAGATATTCAAGCTTTTAAAAAATTCCTAAAAAAAGACAAAAAGGGGTTATACTATGAAAAATCTTATTAATAGTAAACTCTTCTCTGGTGCTGTTTTTGTACTTACTATGCTGGTCATTACAAAGAGTATCTGGATAGCAATCTCTCTACTTTTCTTGCCAAAGAGTGGGATAGAGCAACCTGCTAGTGTCAAACTAGAGCCACTCTACTACCCTGTCAAGTTGGCAAAACAATCCCAAAAAAAAGCATCTGCTCCCATAAAAATAGAACCCAAAAAACCTATTGGTAATATGCAAGGCTATACACTTCTAGCACTCTATCATGCCAAAGAGATGCTTGTTGTGACCGTTCAAAAAGGCAAAAAGACAAAAGTTCTCTCCAAAGGAGAGGCGATTGATGGATTTAGATTAACCTCGGCGGGTTCAAACTATGCTATCTTTACAAAAGGTGACAAAAATTTCAAACTTTTACTAAAGGGGATAAAGAACAAAATCACCTACGCCTCCCCCCAAAAAAGCACCCCAATCAAACAGAGCAGGAGTATCAACAAAGATAACTCAAATGGTATTACAGAATCAGATAATGGTGTGAGCAAAATTGTCTCAAAAAAACTATTAAGCTCCTATACTAAAGATATTGATAAAATCTGGAAAGATATCGGTATTGGTGATTATAAAGTTAATGGAAAACTACAAGGATTCAAAGTCAACTTCATCAAAAGAGGAAGTGATTTTGAGAAGCTAGGATTAAAAAAAGGCGATATCCTTACATCAATCAATGGACAAGAACTAAATAGTTACAATGCTGCTTTTGGGTTCTTCAAAGAGATAGATAGCATTGAGAATTTAACATTAAATATTAAAAGAAATAATCAAGAGATGGAGTTAGAGTATGAGATTCAATAAAATAGCACTAGGCGTACTTCTTGCATTGGGTGTTCATGCCCACGCAGAGAAGGTTGATGTCAATTTTAAAAACCTAGAGATTGGTGATTTTATCAAAATGGTAGGTAAGATTACAGGCAAAAATATCTTAGTAGATGGAGAGATCAAAGGCAAAATCAACTTCGTCTCCAACAAGCCTATCGAGAAGAGTGAGTTAATCCCCTTGGCAAATGCAATACTTGAGACTAAGAAGATGACCCTTATTGACAAAGGAGAGTACTACCAAGTGGTCAAAAGCCCTGATGCAGCAGGAGGCGGTCTTGAGGTTAGAGAGGGCAGTATAGGTACAGGTGGCACAATGAGAACCGTTGTCTTTCAGCTCAATAATGTCAATGCTGCTGTCATTCGTACCAAGATCAAACCACTGCTTCATAAGAGTGCGAAGATCATATCATTCAAAAAAAACAACCTTCTTGCTATCACTGCCTACCCACATACCCTCAAAGCGATTAAACAGCTAATCGATAAAATTGAGAAAAAAAGAGGCAACAGCAGTGAGATTGTCACCTTAGAGCATGCCTATGTTAAAGATGTATTCCCTACCATCCAAAGTATGTCAAAATCACTCTTCCCCCAAGATATCAGTAGTGAAAAAGTTAGCACCATGCAAGATCAGAGTAGCAACTCTATTGTGTTAGTAGGAAACAGCAAAAATATACGTATTCTAAAACGCTATATCAAAGAGCTGGATGTTGAGAGGCAGACATCTGATGATGTGCAACGTATGTATGTTATCCCTCTTATGAACTCTAATGTTGAAGATATGGAGAAGATTTTAAGTAAGCTACTTCCTCAAATGACTGGAAATATCACTCTTGGGGGTTCTCTCAATGCAGTAGGAGATAAGGGAAAACCCAACATACCAACACCAAGCCTCTCAAAAGGAGCAAGAGGACCTGTTCAAAAAAATAAAAAGATAAAAAAAGCAGTTATCGCCAGTGATTTAGAGAGAAATGCCCTTATTGTTTTGGCAAATAAAGCACAAATCCAAAATATTCGTGAAACAGTGAAACTGCTTGATATTGAAAAGGCTCAAGTCTATATTCAAGCCAAAATTGTTGAAGTTAATACCAATATTGCAGAGAATATTGGTGTCAAATATGGATTTAATGGTGGTGCTATTACCTCTAAAGGGATCTACTCTCTTATGGCAAGTTCAGGGGCGGCTCCACTGGCAATATCAGGTGAGCTTATGGGCTTCTTGAATCAAGGTGGTACCAAAACGATCTATAATGATGCAGGAAATCCAATTGGAACAGAGACCAATAGTAACTTCACTTTTGATCAAGGGATCAAAGAGGTCTTCTCTATGGGAGTACAACTTGATCTTCTTAAACAAAATGGTGCGGCACAAGTACTCTCTGAACCATCAATTTTGACAACCAACAACAAACAAGCAACCATCTATGTAGGTCAAACTCAATCAATTATCACGCAATCTCAACAGAGTACTCAAGGTTCATCTAATATTCTTAATAACTACAGCCGAGAGGATATCGGTATTACTCTTACTGTTAAACCAAGACTCTCAAGTAACAACAAAGTCAATCTTGAAGTGGAGACTACCATAGAGGATGTCTTACCAGGGTCAGGTGCCTCAGCCGATCGTCCCACAACAACCAAACGATCAGTCAAAACAAATGCCATTGTGGATCATGGAGAGACCATTATCCTTGGAGGACTTATCAAAACAGGAAAAGGGAAAAGTTCAACCAAGATACCAATCTTGGGGGATATTCCTATCTTGGGGAGACTTTTCACTTCACAAGGGGAGTCTCAAAGCAAGATCAATGTGGTTATCTACTTAACCCCCTATATTGTCAAAAAGAGTACAGATCTAAGAAAACTAAGAAAATATTTGGATGAGCTAGACTCAATACAACAAAAGTTTAATAGTATTGTCTTAAATAAGTTAGAAAAACGACGACTTGGAATTGAACAAGAGAGGAGTCATATCACCTTCTCTAGTAACTCCCAAAAAGAGAATACTATCTATCAAGAACCCATTACACCAGAGATGACAGAGGTAAGCTATCTGCCTAAGCAGACTGCTTCCCTACCCCATACGCCTCTCATGCCATCAGGGGGTGAAGAGATCCAGAGAGGTTCATCAGACTATATTATAGAGGAGATTCCTACCACTCATAGTGAATCTATTTTGGAGAGTATTCAAAGAGAAGAGAAACCTATCGATCTCAATAAGATCAATACAGGGATTGAGTATCATGAAGAGACTACCTTTAGCCATGAGTAGATGGAGCAGATCATGAAAATCCCCTTTATTGAAAACATAGATCTTGAACCTGTATGGAGTGAAGAGATAGACAACTCGCTGGCTATGAAACACCATCTTCTCTTTGCTTATATTCAAGACAAACCGTGTGCCATCGTTGAGAAAAAAAATCTCTCCATGGCACTTAACCATCTCTCCAAACTAGATATTGACTATCCCGTTGTGGAGGTTGACCCTGAGAGCTTTGAGAGACTTAGCAATAAGTTTCTTGAGATCAAAACGGGCAGTGAGTTTGATGCTATTGAGACAAAGAGTGGTGATGATGTTATTGAAGTAGAGTCAGATCTTCTTGATTTTATACGCAACTCTCAAGATCTCCTCTCCAATGAGGAGTCAGCTCCTGTGGTTAAACTGGTCAACTCACTCTTTTTTCAAGCTATTAAAAAAGGAGCTAGTGATATTCACATCGAAACACTAGAGAAGAAAGGCGAGGTGCGTCTTCGAATCGATGGTGCATTAAAAAAACATCTCGATATTGACAAAAATATCACAGGCTTGGTCATCTCTCGTATCAAAGTTATCTCCAATCTTGATATCTCAGAGAAGAGAGTTCCACAAGATGGTCGTACCCAAGTAAGCATCGCAGGAAAGAGTCTTGATATTAGGGTCTCTGTACTACCAACCTATTATGGTGAGCGAGTTGTTATGCGATTGCTTATGACCAGCGAGAGTATTCCGACACTCAGAACTTTGGGCTTTGCTGATGATCTAACGGAAGATCTACATCGACTCCTAACCCACCCACATGGCATGATACTGGTCACTGGTCCAACAGGTTCAGGAAAATCAACCACCCTTCATGCCTGTTTGCAACATATCGCTACCCCTGATAAAAATATCATTACTGTAGAGGATCCTGTTGAGTACAATGCCGAAAATGTCAATCAGATCCAAGTCAACGCAAAAGTGGGTCTTACTTTTGCTGCTGGGCTTCGCTCTATCCTAAGACAAGATCCTGATATCATTATGGTTGGAGAGATTCGAGACAGTGAAACGGCTGATATTGCACTACGCTCTGCACTCACAGGTCACCTAATGCTCTCAACCCTACACACCAATGATGCTACCTCAGCTCTTAGCCGTCTTATGGATATGGGCATTGAGGAGTTTCTTATCTCCTCTACCCTACTAGGAGTACTGGCACAACGACTCACAAGACAACTCTGTGAACACTGCAAAGAGGAGACCTCTCTTGCTCCTACAGTTATTGAGGAGTTACACCTACCAGAGAATCACACCTACTATAAAGCAGTCGGATGCAAAGAGTGTGACTATACAGGTTATAGTGGGAGAAGAGCAGTGGGAGAGCTTTTTGTGATGAATGATGCGGTTAAGACCATGATGAAAGAGGGTCTTAATGATCATCAAATTCGTATCGAAATGAAAAAAGCAGGGATGAAGAGTATTGCTGATAAGCTCAAAGAGATGCTTATCTTGGGTCAAACCTCTTATGAAGAGGCTGTCCGTATTGGGATTATGGAAGATTAATGAAACGCTCTAGCAGTGCCTTTACACTTGTTGAGGTCTTGATCTCCATTACACTGCTCTCACTCGTACTGATGGCACTCTACAAGAGCAGTGATCTACTACGCCACTCCAATAGACATCTCTATCATCACCTAGAGCAGATTAATAATGGAGTAAGAGGTAGTCAAACACTCTACTTGGATCTACTTCAATCAGATGGAAATATCACCATAGAGACCAAAGAGAAAGATTTTGATCGGCTTATTATAAGTAGCACCAAACACTCTCTATATGGACTCTCTCAAGCAATGGTTGCGTGGCTTATTTACAAAAAAGAGAATACCCTTCTTAGAGTAGAAGGTAGTAGCTATCAACTCCCTTTAAAGGAGAATAATTTTGTTGAGATAGATAAAATTGCACAAAATATTGAACTCTTTAAAATCTATCGAGGGAAAAATCCTGCAAATTTTCTAATAATTCAAAAGATTGCAAAAGAGGAGTCTCAAAGTTTTATGGTGCATAATGTATCACTTAAAAATTACAAAGCTAAATTAGTAAGTCCAGGAAATATACACCCAAAAAATAAGGAGAAGAAGTGACCCTAACCAAATACTCAGCCAATGGCAATGATTTTATTATTTTTATTGCCCAACAAAAAGCCAACCGTAGTCAACTCGCTGCCAAGCTCTGTCACCGTCAAAATGGTGTCGGTGCGGATGGAATGGTAGTGGTACTTC
>CAZEUB010000072.1:0-6379 GCA_964515605.1 uncultured Sulfurovum sp.
AAAAAATTCTTAGATATGAACCTCTCAGAGGTAGATGGCTCAATCAAAGTTTGTGATAAAGTAGTAGCTACAGTAGATAGTAGCCGAACAGAGATAGAGCGTCACCACTCAGCTACCCACCTACTCCATGCTGGACTGCGTAAAATCTTAGGTGAGCATATCGCCCAAGCAGGTTCACTCAACGACGACAAACGCTTACGTTTTGACTTCTCTCACCCAAAAGCACTAACCTCTGAAGAGTTAGCAAAGGTAGAGGCATGGGTAAATGACAAAATCAGCCGTGCTATTCCAAGAGAGACCAAAATAATGTCTACAGAGGATGCCAAAGAGGCAGGAGCTATGGCTCTTTTTGGTGAGAAGTATGGCGATGAGGTTCGTGTGGTGAGTATGGGTGATGTCTCCATAGAGCTTTGTGGTGGGACACATGTCAATAACACCTCAGAGATTGGTCTCTTTATGATTACCAGAGAGTCAGGAGTGAGTGCTGGAGTACGAAGAATTGAGGCGATATGTAGCCAATCGGCCATAGCTGAAGTCAATGCCCTAAGAGAGAGCATCAATGAGATAAAAACTGAGCTTAAAAACCAAAACCCAATAGCTGGAATATCTAAGTTAAAAGAGGAGATCAAATCTCTAAAATCAGAGCTAAAAACAGCTTTAAGTTCTACCAAAAAAGAGCTAACAGCCACAGAGATCAAGGGTACTAATGTTATCGTAGATGAGGTAGAAGCAGGAGATATCAAAGAGCTAATAGATGAAGCCAAAAACAAATACCCTAACATTGCCATTATGCTTTTTCAGAAAAAAGGTGACAAGGTGATGATAGCATGTGGTTCAAAAGAGACCTCTATTAAAGCTGGAAACTGGATAAAAGAGATAGCCCCAGTCCTTGGTGGTGGAGGTGGTGGAAGAGCAGACTTCGCCCAAGCAGGTGGGAAAGATATCTCTAAGATTGCTGAAGCAAAAGAGAGAGCGTTGGCATATTTGGCTGATAATCTCTAAAAATTCATAGGATACACTAAATAGGGTGTCTCCATGATTGTTTCAATGATCCCCTTATAGATCACAATCCCAATAGAGCGATTTTAGACAAATTTGAATTGTAGCTTAAATGCTTTTATGCTATAATGACTATAAATAATATAAACAGTAAAGGTTTTATTTTGTTATTATCTCTCTTTCTTACAAAAAACCAAAAATTGGTACGAAAATGGACAAAAGAGCATGAAAAGATTGTGCTATTAACCAACAGAGTCATTGCAGAATATTCCAAGAACAACCATGCAAAAGCCAAAAAGCTTCTCACTGCACTTAATAATTTGGTAGTAGATCATGTAACAGATGAGAATATTGAGTTTTATAAACTGCTCAAAGATGAGAAGCGTCTCTCTCCCAAGAACAAACACTATACCGAAGAGTTTATTGAGACCTTTGCCGATGTCAAAAAGGATCTTATGAAGTTTCTTACCAAATACACACGCAAAGAGGTGCCTCTTGATGATGAGTTTTTTGAGACCATTACTGCTATTAGTGAGATACTTTTGGATCGTATCCAGTATGAAGAGAGCAAACTCTATGCCATACTTGATATCTCACGAGAAGAGGAGAAGTGGGAACGTATCAAGCGTGAGATCTAAATTATAATCTGCTTATGTATACAACCATCACCCTCCTTGCCTACCTGATTGATCGTCTTGTAGGAGAGTTTAGCTTTATCAAACACCCTGTAAGTTATATGGGGGATTATATCAAATGGTTTGAAGCCTCCTACTACCGAGATAGCATCTGGCGTGGGGCGATACTGACGGTTAGTTTGAGTTGTATTACCTTTTTTATAATAGATACAATTAACCTCTATATTGGGTATCTCTCCAATATCTATATCCAAACAGGACTCTATGCCATTGTCGCCTCTACTACTATCTCATCAAGAATGCTCTATGATGCGGTCAAAGAGATAATCTCTTCTCCTAAAAAGATCAAATACTTAGTGAGTCGAGACACCCAACATCTTGCCCCAAGTGAGATCAACAAAGCGGCTATTGAGACCTATGCTGAGAACCTTAGTGATGGGGTGATTGCACCACTTTTTTATCTCCTACTCTTTGGGATTGATGGGGCATTTCTGTATAAAGCGATCAATACCCTTGACTCTATGGTAGGATACCGCAATGAACGCTATGAGAGATTTGGTAAACTCTCTGCTATTGTGGATGATATACTCAACTATATTCCTGCACGCATTACAGCTCTGCTTATTGCTCTATTGATGGGAAGCAAGAGAGCCATTAGAAGATTTTATCAACAGGGCAAAAAACATGAGAGTCCCAATGCAGGTCATCCTATCGCGGCAATGGGACTTGCTCTAGGCATCTCTCTTGGGGGAGATACCTCCTATTTTGGCAAAATCAAAAAAAAGCCCATCTTTGGCGAGGGAGAAGAAAAAATCACCCCCCAAGAGATAGAAAATGCCCTCTCTATTCGTTGGCGATTAGATCTTTTTGTGATTCTACTGCTTGGTGTTGCCCTATGGATCTAACACCTCAACATGGAGGTGATATCTATCACTTCGCTCAACTCTTGGGATGCACCCCTTCGGAGATTATCGATCTCTCCTCTAATATCAACTTCATTCGTCCCAACATAACATTGGATTGTAATCAACTCGATATTGCCCCCTACCCCAACTATCAACAACTCGAAGACGCTATCGCACAACGCTACGATATCACCCCTGATAGATTGGAGCTTTTCAATGGGGCTACTACAGCTATTTATACCCTCTTTAGGATGCTTGACCCCTCTGATATTACCCTCTATGCACCACTCTATGGGGAGTATCATCGAGCCACCAAAGCCCAAGGGGCAAACCTACACCTCATCAACCGTCTAAAGCATCCAACCCCTCCGATTGAAAACTCTCTTGTGGTATTTGTCAACCCCTCTACCCCTGATGGGAGCTATCATCATATAGAGGTGTTGATAGAGGAGTGGATTAGGCATCAGTGTACTATTCTTATCGATGAGTCCTTTTTGGATTTTACCCCATATCGCTCAGCTATTGCTTATCTTGAGCAGTATGATAAGCTCTATATTCTCAAATCCATGACCAAATTTTATAGTGCCGCGGGGATGAGAATTGGTCTTTTGATCTCTACGCCCAACAATATTCAGCAGATCAAAGCCCATGAGCCTCTCTGGAAGATCTCTCAGTTTGATAGTCATTATCTACAATCTGCCCTCAGTGACCCTCTCTTTATCAAGAGGACACACCTCTTAACCCAAAAGAGTCGAGATTTTTTGATCCAGATCCTCAAGAAACTCCCCTATATCGAGACAATCTACCCCTCTGATGCCAATTATCTATTGATTAAGCTTAGAGGAGTTGAGGCTACCACACTCCAAAAAGCCCTCATGCCATACAAGATTATGATACGCAACTGTGAAAACTTCGATTTTTTGGATGCTCGATTTGTGCGTATTGCTATCAAAGAGATCTCCTCTCTCAAAAAACTGGAACACGCCCTATGCGAAATATCTATTTAGCCTTCAAGTTCTCACTCTCTTACTTCTCTCGACTGCCCATCTCTTTTGAGAAAGAGGATGACCTCTCTCAAAAGAGTATACTTAGTGGGATGCTTCTCTTTTTGCCCTTGGTTGGGCTGATATTAGGGGGGATTGTATCTCTTCTTTTTGGGCTTCTCTCTTCACTCTCATGGTATGGTGCGACTGTTGCCTCTGTTGGATACATGATGCTCTATGGATTTATCCATACCGAAGCGGTTATTGATCTGTTTGATGCCATCTATGCTGCACACGCGGGAAAAGATCCTTACAAAGTCATCAAAGAACCCACCGTTGGAGCGATCGGTGTGCTGTATGGGGTAAGCTTCTTGATACTCAAACTCTCAGGTATGGTTTGGCTCTTTACGCATGGTATTATGGTGGAGTTTGTTGCCGTAGTGGTTATTAGTCGTCTCTCCTTGCTGATACTTATTCTTTTTCATGACTTCAACTCCTCCTTTTTGACACAACTCAAAGAGGCACTAGAGTACAGAGATCTTCTGCTACTTTTTGCTCTCTTTGGGATTGTTGGCACTATCGTTAGCCTCTACTTTATTCCTCTACTTATTGTGGGGGTTATTTTGAGCTTTTTACTCTCAATCTACTTCGCTTCAAAGTTAAATTTTGTCAATGGTGATCTGCTTGGTGCAACCCTTGAGGGGGTGGAGATTTTACTCTTTTTGCTCATTGGCATACTTATGGTCTAATCGATGCAGTTAACCCTCCTACGCCATGCCCCTCTTCCTCTTTGTCATCAGAAGCGATACAATGGATGGTCTGATATCCCCATAGACCCAAATCTCTTTGATCATCAAAAGGTAGCCCACCTCAAAAAACAACAGTTTGATCTGATCTACTCCTCCGATCTAAAGCGTTGTATTCAGACACTATCCTTGATCTTTGAGGAGCAAGAGATAGCTACCACCATGGCACTTAGAGAGGTGAAGTTCAAAGAGGAGATCGAAGGGAAATCCTTTGAAGAGATCAAAAAACTTGCCACCTTTAGGCCTCACTACCTAGAGAGTGAGATCCTCTGGCACCACTACATCTGCGAAGAGTCCCAAGAGGCATTTCACCAACGCCTCAATGAATTTCTACAGCAACTTCCCAAGAAAAAAAAGATCCTAATCTGCTCCCATGCAGGAGCAATCAGAGCAATAATGCACCTACTAGAGGCTTCTACTGCTACTAACATAGAGTATCTTGATTCAACTACTATTGATTGGAAATAGCTTTATTCATACCACTTCATTTAATATGATAATAACTATCTCCCTAGATATTTGCATTAAGACTCAATTCGGTTAACTTCTCCTTGACTGCATCGATATGTCCCTTGACGCGTACTTTTTCCCATTTATAGGCTAGTCTACCATCAGGGGCGATTAAAAAGGTGCTACGCACTACCCCCATATACTCTTTGCCAAAGCTCTTTTTGAGTTGCCAAACCCCAAAAAGTTTACACAACTCTTTGCTCTCGTCAGATAACAATGTTATCCCCAACCCCCTCTTCTCTATAAAGTTTCTATGTCTTTTAGGGCTATCTGGACTCACTCCTAAAATAATTGTATCCAAGGCACTAAAATTGGGTTGTGCCTCAGTAAAATCACACGCTTGAGTAGTACATCCAGGGGTGTTATCTTTGGGATAGAAATAGATGACTGCCCATCTCCCTTTGATATCTCTAAAACAGATCTCCTCCTCATCCTGATTGGGAAGGCAAAACTCAGGTATCTTATCACCAATATTTAACATATCTAATCCTTATAATTTTTTTGGTAGTATATCCAAATGAATGAAAAAGAGAATTTATTAAAGCCTTTAGTTTAAAACTCTTGTTTTTTCCTCCAACTTCAAGAGAGATTGATTGAAAATAGGGGTTATCTAAGGAGATATAGAGAACCGTATCGCTATGGGGATAATGCTCTTTGATATATTGCAACATCATGGTTGTCTTACCTAAACCTCTCTGCCCTAAGATGGCAAGAGATTTTAGATTCCAGTTAATCTCATCATAAAGATGGGGTTAGACCTAGGCTCTTGCTAATTTTAATGATAGACCCCTTAGCTTCCTTTAGTTTTACCTTATCCTTCAGATATACTTATCTAACTGTAAATAGCTTTTGGATAAAATCGTTCATATTGTTGGAATATATTTTCCAGTTAAATATAGAAGCTCAAGAGGGAAGAGAATGCAAAAGCTAGATGCTAATAGTTTGGATATAGTTAAGCAAAATGTAGAGAAGTTAAAAGAGTTGTTTCCTGAAGTATTTAGCGAAGGTAAAATAGACTTTGAAAAACTAGAAAATGAGTTGGGAGAGTTTAAGACACAAGAAAAAGAAAGATACAACTTTACTTGGTATGGTAAACAAAATGCTAAAAAAATAGCTCAAACTCCATCAACCGGAACTTTAAGACCTTGTAAAGAAGATAGTAAAGATTGGGATACTACACAAAATCTCTACATAGAGGGTGATAACTTAGAAGTGCTAAAACTTTTGCAAAAATCTTACCATAAGCAAGTTAAGATGATATACATTGACCCACCATACAATACCGGAAAAGATTTTGTTTATAAAGATAACTACAAAGACAATCTAAAAAACTATCTTGAAATAACAAATCAAGTAGATAGTGAGGGCAATAAACTAAGTGCCAATAGCGAGACAAATGGAAGGTATCATAGCGACTGGCTTAGTATGATGTATCCAAGATTAAAGTTAGCTAGAAATCTGCTTAAAGATGATGGAGTTATCTTTATAAGCATAGATGATAATGAAGTAGCAAATCTTAGAAAACTTTGCGATGAGATTTT
>CAZEUB010000073.1:0-6693 GCA_964515605.1 uncultured Sulfurovum sp.
GCAAACAAAAATGTCAACTTAAATATTGTGAACAAAAGTGAAGTTGAGGGATCAACTGTTGGAATGGAGATTAAAGCCAAAGGATCAAAAGTTAAAGCGAACGATAATGTCAACTTGAATATTGTAAACAAAAGCAAGGTCAAAGACTCTACTGTTGGTATGAAAATCGACGCTGAGTAGTCATCAAAAATCTCTATCAATCTCTCTGAATGCCCTAAATTTAGGGCTTCTTCTCTTAATTTTCTCCTATTTCTTATGTTTTATAGATAGATTATCTTTTCTTGCCAAGATATGCACATAACGTGCCATATCTCGGAATGTTTTCTCTCGACAATATTGATACTCTAACTTCATTAGATCTTCTGTTTTTGTCTCTTCTAGTGTATGCTCATCCATATAATCATGAAATACGCGTATGCCTGTATGTGCATAGATGGTATAGCCGTGTGATTGAAGCCAATCAAGAATGATCTCAGGACGTTGGGGATGAGGTGGGGTAAGCTTTTTACCTTTGCCATACCATGATTTAGTAAGTAGGGTCTCTAATCGCCATCCTCCTCGTAGTGTATTGCGAAAGATAATTGAGTTGTAGTTAAAGAAGAGCAAAGAGAGATATCCCCCCTCTTTAACTCGATTGGAGACTTCGTTTAGTGTCTCTAGGGGATTTGCCAACCACTCTAATACTGCATGGAAGAGTACCAAATCTTGATGAGGGAGCAGTGTTGCCATCTCTTGAGCTGAAGCTTGGTGAAATGTTGCCATTAGAGAGGCTTGGGCAAATCGCTCTTTGCTCTTTGCCAACATCTTATAGGAGATATCACAGCAGACGACATTGTGTCCCCCTTGGGCAAACCATAAACTCATCTGTCCTAATCCACATCCTGCATCCCAAACATCAAGTTTTTCTCCTGCATGAAGCGTTGCCAAATCCTCTTGAAGCAGTTTTAGTCGCCACTCTCCTTTGAGCGTACCATAGATAGATCTCTCAAACTTCTCGACAAAATGATCAAAGTTATAGTCATATTTTCCTCGCTCTTTTATTTTGATAGCAGATCCTTTTTGAGACGAGTAAACCCCTCTGCTACATCCTCTTGATTGATATTGCTATAGAGATCAACATAGTAGCTATAGACTATCTCCATACCGTGGCGTAGCTCTAGCTTGAGAAAACTTTTTGGGAATTTACCCATATTTTTGTTGATGGCATTATAGGAGCTGTTGCAGACGATATCTTTTTTGTAGCTTAGTGTGAGTTTTAGAGGACATCTCTCATCAAAGTTATACTGTCGTCTCAAAACCGCTATGAGTGCTTGATCTTCGCTTAAGGAGTTGAGTGCCATACAGGAGATTGGGGTTGAGAGTTTGTCACTTTTGTGAACTACAGGCTTGACCCTCTCTTGACACGCCATTAGCCCCAATAGTATGCCTATAAGAGTTATTGCTTTATACATAATTATCCTTTTGAAGAAGAGTATGATGATACTTTGAGAGTAGGAGCAGTGCCATAACTCCACCAAATAGTGCCCATGCCATATCTGATTGCGTATCCCACACATACCCCTGTGTACCCAAGAAAGCCTCTGCTCCCTCGCCACTCATCTCGGCTACTGCCCACTCAATCAACTCATAAAAGGCAGAAAATGCCAAGATAATAGAGAGGACAATATAGTTAAGCCACCCTGTAGAGAGTACCACCTTTTTACGCAACAGAATCTCCCTAGCTAATATCGCAGGAGCAAATCCCTGCATAAAGTGTCCTACCTTGTCATAATTGTTACGCTCCAGATCCAAAAGATCACGAATCGTATCAAAAAGAGGCACTTCGGCATAGGTGTAGTGACCGCCTACCATCAAAACAATAGAGTGTAGTAAAATCAAAATATAGAGAAGAGAAGTCAGTGGAAAACGCTTGTAACTCCATGCCATTAGCCCCAAACCGATAAGGGCAGGGAAGACCTCCAAAAACCAAGTAAAATAATCTTTTGGGTGAATTGCAGACCAGAGCAGTACTCCAAAAAATAGCATTAGCCATAGGGCTGTTTTTATCATTATGCTTTTTCCTCTTTTTCGTTGTGAAGAGGCATAACCACATCGATTTTTTGATTGACCATAAGCTCTTGCTCTTTGTACCATTGGGTCTCTTTTAGTTTTGGGAAAACCTCTAGCATGATCTCCATTGGTTTGGCATTCCATTTTTGAGAATCTCTCCCAATCTTCCAACCACTCTCTTTGAGAACATAGGAGAAGATTTGATTGATGAGTTGATATTGATGTTGTATCGCCTCACTATCACTGCTCTTTTCGGATTGAAGTATCGATTTTACCAGCTGTTTTCTGATCTCTCTGCTATAGTGAGCTTTGAGCGTTTGGACTATCTCATTATGTGTCATGCTATCCCTTTTTTAAGAGTATTGTACAAAAAATAACATAAACTTCTTGATCTTTTTGTGGCAATTATAGATTAATCGCCTCCTCCCAACGCTCCAAAAATGCTCCTCGACTATAGATCTTTGCTCCTAGTGCCAATTTGTAGTCCATATAGGGTTGCCCTAAGTTCCAAAAAGCAAACCCCTCTTGCTGTAGATATCTGCCTAGCAGTACCAATTGAGCAGTACCATAGTTTCGATAGATTCTCTCCTTGGAGCTAAAACCACTCAAACTCGTGTAGGTAGCACCAATACTATACCCTATCTCTCCTGCAATCACACGCCCATTGTCACGAATCATGACAGATATAACATCAAACTCATCAAACAAAAAGGTTGTCTGATAGAGGGTATTGAGATAGTTAGGTGTTAACCAACTCTGCTTATGCTCTCTATTGATCCCCTCAAATACCTCATCAAGATTTCGGCTAATCTCTATGTTTAACCCTCTTTGTGAGATAACTCTCCTAACCTTTTTGCTAATATGCAGATCATCAAAATCCAATAGGGCATAGCTGTATTGAATCTCAGGAATGAGAAGCTCTCTGCCTTCAAACTGCTCAGTAACCGCGATAAAACCTGCTTTGGCTTGAGAGAGATAGTATCGTGCTGAGAAGTCATCACTCCAGTAGTAGTTTCGGTACATGTCAGGATAGATTACCTCATGGAGTATCTCAGGGGATTGAAGATACTCCAGAGGAAGATAATCGATATTTAATGTGGTATTTTGCATAGAGTGATTCTATCCAATAAAGTAATATAAAAGATTTAAAACTACATCCACTCTACTACTTTAGAGACCTCTGTGGCGACAAAACACTTGATTTTGCTCCTCTCTAAAGGTTTGTTGGGGATGACTGCTTTGGTAAAGCCTTGCATTTCAATCTCTTTGAGGCGTTGGGCGAGTGCAGGGATCTCTCGAATCTCTCCTGTGAGGCTAACCTCTCCTAAGAAGAGGGTTTCACTACTGAGTTCACGATCTCGATAGGAGCTAAGAATTGCCGCAATGATAGCGAGATCTGCTGCGGGTTCGTTGATCTTAATGCCTCCTGATATATTGACAAAGACATCATAGGTTCCTAGTGGAAGATCAAGTTTCTTTTCCAAAAGGGCAAGGAGCATTGTCAGACGATTGTTGTCAAATCCTGTTGAGCTTCGTTTTGGGTGACCATAGGCTTCTGAGACCAAAGCTTGGATCTCAATGATAATAGGACGACTCCCCTCCATGATCACTGTAAGGGCAGAGCCTGAGGAGAGTTTGGAGTTATTAAAAAAACGCCCCGCCATACTCTGTGCATCAAGCAGACCTGCTCTGCTCATCTCAAAGATACCTACCTCATTGGTGCTTCCAAAACGGTTTTTGAAGCCTCTTAGTAGTCGAAGTTCTGAGTTGGGATCTCCCTCAAAATAGAGAACCGTATCAACCATATGCTCAAGCACCCTTGGACCCGCAATAGAGCCATCTTTGGTAATGTGACCGATAATAAAGATAGGAATCTCTAAGCTTTTGGCAATACGCATTAACTCAAAGGTAATGGTGCGTACCTGTGTGACTGAACCAGGGGCAGAGGGGGTCTCCTCGGAGTAGAGGGTTTGGATAGAGTCTATGATAATAAAACGGTAGTTTTTGCTATTGATCTCATTGAGAATATTTTGAAGGTTGATCTCTGCTAATAAAAAGAGAGCAGAATGGTTGGCATCAAGTCGATCGGCACGCAGTTTGATCTGTCCTGCCGACTCCTCCCCTGAGACATAGAGGATATTTTGATCCCTTTTGGCAAGATTACCTGCAATTTTGAGTAGTAGCGTGGATTTCCCAATACCAGGACTCCCACCAATAAGTGTTAGAGAACCAGGAACAATACCCCCACCAAGTACCAAATCTAGCTCTTGACTCCCTGAGCTAAAGCGGATGATATTCTCCTGTTGTACTTGGGTGATGGGAATTGCTTTGGAATCACCAGTACTGATATTTTTGCTCTCTTGGACAAATTTGATCTGTTCGCTAGAGAGTTCAACCATCGTATCCCACTGGTTGCATCCTGTGCATTTACCTAACCAACGTGGACTCTGAAAGCCACATGCTTGACACTCAAATAGGGTTTTTCTCTTTGCCATAATCTACCTCAGTTTATCTATTGATGCCATTTTAAGATAAAAATCCAAAAAAAGAGAAAAATATGTCAAATTGTCATTTTTTTGACTCTAATAGGTGGGGATATCCCCTGTATCATTTGCATATCTATAGACAAATTGATAGAGACTAGGAGACCATGTTTGGTTATATTCACCTTCAAGTTTTGGGCAGATCTTGATAATCTCCTCTTCAAACTCTCCTGCCTGAACAATCGCTTCCCACTCATCTTGGGAGTGCATGGCAGCTAGAGAGGTTGCTGAGAGTTCACAAGGAGTTTGAAGATTACGAATGAAGATTTTTTTACCTTCGTTGATGTCTCCTAGTGTCATATTGATAATATTCTCTTTTGGATTATGTTCATCCTCTATGATTTTAAAAATATTAAAATTATTGGAACTGCTTTGGATGAATAGTGTAGATAAGAATAGTAATATTAGTTTTTTTTTCAATGGATTCATCTCCTTAGTATAGGTATATGATTATTATAGAGAAAAACTGTTGTATATTGTGTAGCTGTTGTGGGAAAATTGTGGAATAATTGGTTATAATCTCAAATGCAGAAAAAAATTCTAGAACATTTTATGACCCTTAGCAAAATACCCCACTGTAGTGGCGATACTGAGCAACTCAAAGCATTTTTGATAACATTTGCCAAGAGTTTTGGCTATATGGTGGAGGTTGATGATCTTGATAATATACTCATCTATAAAGGTGATTCAAGACTGGTACTTCAAGCCCATTATGATATGGTCTGTATCGGAGAGGCCCCCTCTATAAAACCCTATAGCCAATCGGGTTGGCTTCGTGCAGAGAGAAGCTCACTTGGGGCAGATAATGGTATTGCTATTGCAATGATGATGCTCTTGATGGAGCGGGGTGAATCGTTGGCATTTCTCTTGACTTCAGATGAGGAGATTGGACTAGTTGGTGCTAGTGGGATTACACTGAAGCTCAATGCTGATTATATATTGAATCTCGATTATGAAGATGAGGCGATTGTCTGTATCGGGTGTGCAGGAGGAGCAGATCTGGTTGCCAAGCACTCCTTTGCCAAAGCAACGCCTTATGCCTATGGCTATGAGGTTCGTGTGTCAGGTCTGCCAGGTGGACACTCAGGGGTGGAGATTCACAAAAACATTCCCAATGCTATTAAAGTAATGGCAACCTACCTACAGGACAAAGAGGTACTCATCGCCTCAGCCACAGGAGGAGAGCGTCGAAACTCTATTCCCACAGAGATAGTAGTACAACTCACTAGTAAAGCCCCTCTACCAGAGAGTCAATGGGTAGAGGTAAAAGCTATCGATACCCCATTAGAGGTCTATCAGACCGAGGCACTGCTCTCTTTATTGAGGACATTTGAAAATGGTGTAATAACTTATAATGAGGAGTTTGATCTACCGGATAGCAGTATCAATCTAGCGATATTGGAGTTTGAAGCAGGAAGAGTGACAATAGAGTGTAGCTCAAGAGCCATGAGTGATGAGGTGTTGGAGAGGATCAATAACCACTATCTAAAACTTTTTGAAAAGTATGGATTTGATGGGAAGATAGAGTATAAATATCCTGCATGGAGACCAGAGATAAACCCTTTTTCCTCCATGGTCAATAATGCAATGCATGAGGTTTTTGGTGCGAGTCGTTATGAGGCAATTCATGCAGGATTGGAGTGTGGGATGCTACTCGAAAAGTACCCAACCATCAAATTCGCCTCCATTGGACCTACCATTCTCTCTCCCCACTCCACCAGTGAACGGGTCAAATTAGACTCTGTCGAGAATACTTTTAGAGTTGTAGAGAAGATTATTGCCAAAGTACAAAACTAACTACTTAGAGAGTGAGACAAAAGATCTTTTGGGTTGCTTTCGGTTCCGTCGCTACAAATGACAAACTATTGTCGTTTGCTTAATTCTCCTCACTCTTGCTATAAAGTGGATTTTATACCAAGGAGTCCTCTATGATACCAATACTATCAAAACTATCCAAACAATTTTTGGCTCAAAAGAGTTCAAGTTTTAAAAGATTTCTCTATAAAGAGATTGATTTCAAAGCCTCTGTTATTGGGATTAAAGGGGGGAGAGGTTCAGGCAAGACAACACTTCTGCACCAATACGCCAAAAACTCCAGACT
>CAZEUB010000074.1:0-8937 GCA_964515605.1 uncultured Sulfurovum sp.
TACTCCAACGAATAGTATGATGTTCTGTATCATTCCATCGCTCCTCTCCTACTCTTGCTCCCAACATATAGCCATTGCTTTTGCCTGTACCTTGTAGTTCTATTACACGACTATCTCGCTGATCATCTACCACATTCCTAATAACAGCTCCCTCTGGATCATTAGCAAAAATTGACCACCCATTGGTGTTACCATCTTCAGCATCTTCATAGACATGAGCCACACTATTCTCTTCGACAACAATAACCGTACGCACTACTTCAAGAGCTTGATTATCTGCATTATCAACTACATTATAGGTTATATGATAGGTACCTGCAATATTGGTATTTAGATTACTCTGAGTTACAATACGATTGGTAATATCACCATCGATATTATCCATTGCTAATGCCCCTGCATCCTCATAGGCATCACCAATATGAACGACTATCTGTTGCTCACCATTTAGAGTAATAATCGGTCGAATTTTATCATCAATAGGAAGATCCATAGCGTTAAGTGTTTGAATATCATCAAATCTACCTGATCCACGCACCATAAAGGCATCTATTGCAATGATCTCATTATCCGCTTCAAAGAGGTGTAAATCTGCCTCCAGATCACGCGTAAAGGTGTGCCACTCTCCATTTGCAACCTCCTCTCCTAATCCGATCAATACATACTCCCCTCTTAGACCTCTATTATCATCCTGAGGAGTATAGGTAAAGTAGCGTCGTCCATTGGTAGTTTGTGCTACAATATAGATTGTAAAGCCTTCATTGTAGTTCATGCTCCAACGGATTATCTTTTTATCAACATCTCCCCATGCATTCTCTCCTGCTCTTGCCCCTAGCATATAGCCGTTGCTACGTCCTGAACCACTAAGTTCAATCACTCGTCCAGTTCTTTGGGGATCGGTTACATTTGTAATGGTCGCCCCCTCTGGATCATTAGCAAAAATTGACCACCCATTGGTATTGCCATCTTCAGCATCCTCATACATGGTAAAAGGATCAGCTACTACTAGATCATAGACAATAGCATTATTCAACATCTTAACATCATCAATCAATCCACTATTTCGCACCTCAAAGGAGTCAACACGTACCAAAGAGTTCTCAGGTTCAAAATCTCGAATATCCTTCTCAAGATCACGTGTAATGGTCTGCCATAACCCTAACTCATTCATACGAAGAGGCTCATCTCCTTCCCAAACAGATCCTCGTGTTCGGTCATCTCCTAAGGCATGATGAATGGTTGCACCATTCTCAATCAATCCTTGATTAGAAGAGCCTAAAGTATAAAGTAGATCTCTAGCCCCCTCTGTGGTCTGAACATGCACTCTAAATGCAAATGCATTAGGATCTCTTATGGTTCCTCGCTCATCAGGATCTGCTCCCAATACCTCTACATCACCAAAATCTCTAAATCGCCACTGCAAAATCTTTTGGGTGCTATTATTGATACCATCAAGTCGATAGGCGTTATCTGCTCCTGCACCTTGTAGCTGGATGACACTGCCTTGGAGATGTCGTCCTTGACGGTCATTATCTGCTATGGTTGCAATGGTTGCACCATTAGGATCATTATCTGAGATCTGCCATCCATCTGTGCTATCACCAGTAGAGTAGATTCTCTCTATCGGAGTAAAGAGTACCAAATCATCCAATCGCATACCATCTCCTCCATTGATGGTAATACCATTAATAGAGAGAAGTTGATTGGTAGGATCAGCATCATGTAGATCTTGTGCCAAATCACGGGTAACAGTTCGCCATCGCCCATCTGCATGACCACCTATACCATGATGTATTCCTCCTGTAAATCCATGATAGAGTCCTCGATTATAACTCACAGTAGTATAGAAGAGGTGTCGCAATCCATCGGTGGTGTTGACATGGACAATAATTTGACAGTTATTGTTAGTTCGCATACGCCATGCGATCATCTTATGGCGTTGATTATTCCATGCCATATCACCTGAATTGGCTCCTAAGCTATAGGAGTTTCCTCCTCTAAACTCAATAACATGGCTATCAATCTCTTCATCAAAGAGATTAACAATACGACCATTGATAGCAGAGCCATCTCGCATGTGCCACCCCCCAAGTGTGCCATCCTCTGCATCTGTATATGTTGCAAAAGTAGGGTAGGTGTAGTTATCGGCAATTGAGCTAAGAAGCGCAATATCATCAATGAGTGTGTTGCCCTGAATAGTTATACCATTAATGGCTACCAATTGGTTGTTTGGATCATAGTCATGTAGATCATCTAGTAGATCTCGCGTATAGGTCATCCAACGACCATCTGTTCCTTGACCATACGCAACATCATCACCATTACGTGAGCGTCCTAATCCGTGATGAATCTCTAATCCATTATCACTTATCCCTTGATCATGAGTATCAGGAGTATAGATCAGATCTCTTGCCCCATTGATAGTATCAACATGCACAATTAGACGAAAACGATTACTGTTTCGCATCTTCCACTGAAGTGTTGTTTGTGTGGTGTTGTGCCATGCGTTAGCACCATCAATATCTCCAATACGATAGGCATTATTCTCTCCATCTCCTTGTAGGGAGATAACATCATCATCATAAGCGTAATCTATAGGTGGCACAACCTCTGGCTCTCTTACGCGACCTCTAAGATGTACCACTTCATCATCATGAATTACGCTAACAGTTGCACCATTGGGTTCATTATCTACCACCTGCCAAGCCTCAGTGCCGTGATTGCCATCTTCATAAGTGGTTCTGGTTGGTGTATAGAGTATAATATTATCAACCAATCCTCCTTGTCCACCAAATCTCACTCCATTTACTGAGATAATCTCATTATTAGGTTCTGTATCTCTAAGGTGTCGATCCAAATCAACAGTAACGGTATGCCACTCACCATTATGGCTCTGTTGTCGATCACCCAATCCTCCAAGAATACCTGTTCCATGATGCCCAACAAAGACATTTAGATCATTAAAGAAAAGCCATCGATGCCCATTGGTAGTTGTCACACTCACATATATAGTATATCGTCCTGAGTAGTTCATTCTCCATGAGAGTATTCGCTCCTCTCTATTGTTCCAAGAGTGTGCTCCTCCTGTTCCTCCAAGCTCATAGATGCCTCCATTTGCCAAATGAATAACCCTGCTTCCTATTGTAGCATCATAGATATTTCTCAACTCTGCATTCTCATCACTTCCTGCTCTAATCCTCCAATTGCCTACTGTACCATCTTCGCCATCAAAATAGACAGTAGCATTCAAAAAAGAGGAGAGGAGTAGAAATAGACTTATCAAAAACAGATTTTTTTTCATACCAAAACTCCTAAATATATTTTAATTAATTATAACATATTAAAGCATAACAAAAACTGTTAAAGTGTAATAAAAGTGAAAAAATTAGAGTAAATCTATTCCTTTTATTTTTCTATGTAAAAAAAATTCTATTTAAGATAATTTTTATCCGATTTACTCTATAATTCTTGATCTAAATCAATAATTAAAGGATTAAACATGGCAACAGTAACATTTAAAAATGATATCGTATGTAACCTAGCTGGTACAGAACTAAACGTAGGGGATGTGGCACCAATCGTAACAGTAGTAAACTGCAACCCAATGCTTCAAGATGAGCAAGTTGGTGGAGAGGGCAAAGTTCAACTGGTAATTGCTGTACCATCACTTGATACAGGTGTATGTGACGCAGAGACCCGAAGATTTAATAGTGAAGCGGCATCACTTGATGGTGTAGAGGTAATTACTGTATCTATGGATTTACCATTTGCTGCGGCTAGATGGTGTGGTGCGGCTGGTATTGAGAACATCAAAGTATGTTCAGACTTTAGAAACAAAGAGTTTGCCAATGCTTATGGTGTGCTTCTAGCAGATGGTCCTTTGGCAGGGGTAACAGCAAGAGTTATTTTTGTGGTTGGCAAAGATGGTAAAATTGCTTATAAGCAAACTGTACCTGAAATTACTCAAGAGCCTAACTATGAAGAGGCTCTTGATGCTGCAAAAGCTGCTCTATAGTAAAATACTACTCATCTCCTACATACCGACCCCTCTTTCTTTCAAAGAGGGGTACTAACGATCAATAATTCTCATCCTCAATATCAAGCGAATCAAAATCACCCCCCTCTAGTAGTGCTGAAGAGAGAGGATCTTGATTTCCCAAAAGTCCCAAATAGTGTTTGGCATCATCAAGGTGATAGTAGTATCTCAATGTATTAAGTTTTTTGCCCCCTGACCAGCTTGACACCAAAATATATTTTTTATGTGGCTCCTCTATTTTGGAGTAAGCACCATTGAGACTAAAGGAGTCTGCATACATATAGAGACGATGATTATCCACAATATAATTGGCATCAGCTAATTGCATATCACCAATAATAGGCTGATAGGTCACCTTGTGATTCTCAAACTTTACTTTTACCAATAGATTATTACTCTCCTCTGTGTCTCTATATGCCAAATAGTAGTGGTTACCACTTAACATTTTTTTGGTAAATTCTCTTTGCTTAGTAGGGCTAACCTCCTTCTCTTCCAAGTGTGGCTGAGGAATATGAATCTGAACAGGATCTGGAGCAACAATAGTAGGTCTCTCTGGATAAGATTGCGTATAGTCCTCTTGAGAGATAGCAACATTTTGTTGTGCAAGAGGTACAACATAGGCTGACTCAGTTACAATATGAGGTTGAGGTTGAGAGGGAGTATGTTGTCGCCGTTGTGTGTAGTTGAGGACAATAGGAGCATGTAGTATATGTCGAGATGTATTGATATAAGCATCTGGAAAATAGCGTTTAAATTCAGGAAGTTTTCTCTGTAGAGATGATCTTCTAGGGGTATTATAAGCAAAAGGAACATACCATCCATTAGAGCGAACCACTATGACATGTGAACGCAGATCATAAGGAAGATTATCTATGCTTCTTTTAAGTCCATTGAGTTGCTTAAAACTTCCTAATCGAATAAAGTAGTGTTGTACTTTTGCCCAAGAGAGTGTCATAGCTATAAGTACAAAAAATAGAATTCGAATCATTATTATAGACCTTTTTTAGCAGAAGTATACCATATCAACTGTCTACTAATTGTGAAGATTTAGGCTTTTGAACAATTATTTGAGCTATGGATTAAAAAGAATAGGCAATTTACGCCTTTTCCCATGTCAAGTTCATAGAGTGATGTTTTGGTACTCTACTTCATCACCATTAGCTAGTACAACATCCTCTCTATATTTATGCTAACTTCTGTAAACGTGACTCCTCTTGAAAAATAGGCTCTTTAAGAGCTGAACTTTTAATGCACTCTATCTCATTTACATGTTTTATACTATCAAAAGTTGCCCCTAGTGTCTCACAAATACTCAATGCATCAATTTTGGCAATAGACAAAGAGCTGGTTGCTCCAGGGCTTGGTGTCATATTAAAGATTATCCCATCTTTCTCAATCTTTGCTTCACCCACTGCCAAAAGTATTTTGTCTTTTACAAAACCTGCCCTACCTACTTCATCAGAATTTTGAATATAGTTTGAGACCATACTAGAGGCTTTTTTTACTCTCATTGCCTTTTCATAGGTATAATTACTCTCAATATCTCCCACATGAAGAGTCTGTGAATTTGCTTTAGGATTAGAGTTTAGTTGACTCACCTCATCATATTTTTCAAAGAGAATAATATTATTCAAATCTGTATAGTGAGCAAGAGTAAAAAAGAAGGGAAGTTCCAGCAACACCACCACCCACAATGGCAGTATCAAAGAGTTTGTTTATAAGCATTTTTAATATCCTGATATTATATATTATTTATAGGAAATAATACTCCTATTGAAATAAATTTTAGCTGTAAATTGGGCTAATGGACTCTATTCTGATATGTTTGGATTAAAGGAGAGATAAGAGAGGGAAGGATACCCATAGTGGTACCCTTTTTGAGTGAAGAGCTTAGGGGATTACTCCTTAGGTTCATACTCTCCATCAGTTGCGGCAGCGTCCATCATACCATACATAAGTCCACGAACTTGCTCTGCCATCTTGAGCATATCATCTGGTAGGGGTTTCCCTCCATAAAGCATAAGCTCCATAGCCATTGTATATAGCCATCTATTACCTTCATCATCCTCAACAATTAAGATTCTACATGGCATAAATGCACCAAAAGCCTCTGAGTATCCGATAAACTTCTCAGCAATAGATGGGGCACAAAAAGACAAAATTCTGATATATCTCTTTCCTCCCTCCTCTTTGATACTACTGTTGATTGACATCTTAGCATCACCAACAACCAAAAAGTTATTCTCTTCTGCAATACTTCTCATGTTTTCAATAGCATCATCAGTTGATACATCATCATTGATTTTTACCTTTCTAATCATCGCCTCTGCACTATTACCTGTCTCTAGCACCTTATTGAACATATCCATATAGTAACCCATTGCATCAGGATGAAGGCTAGATGCTTTAGAGAGCATTCCTCCAAAATTTGTTAGCATATAGATTAAACCTGCTATAGCAATAGCACCTACCGCACTTAAAATATTTTTAAGCATTATTTTCTCCTTGTGTAAGATTTTTCTCTCCTCAATGGTAACGAAGAGATATCAATTAAACCTATCAATAGATAGGTTTTTAATAATTTTTTTTTTAAAAGCTACCAAAAGTTACGAAAACTTTATATAAAAAAATAAGTTATAATTATTATATTATAATCTTATTAATTATATAAGGTACCTACTCTTCCATCTGTTCAATCTCAACCAAAGCCTTTTGGAGGTGCTTCCCCATTTGACCATCAAACTCATCCCACTTTTGGAACTCTTTCATAGATTCGGCTACCTTTGGCTTAATCTCATACGCCTCCATATCCTCTTCGTAAGCCTCTTTTGCTCCTGCAACAAGCTTTTTCATATAGGTAAGAAAAGGATCTATTGTCTCATGCATCTTCCCTGATGGACCATGCCCTGGAACATAAAGAGCCAGTTCAGGTGCTGCCAATATCTCCTCTAGTAGTTTGATATTGCCATGAATGCTTGATGAGTCATCAAATCCACCTAAACGAAGTTTCATGAGATTGTCTCCCAAAAAGAGTGTCTTGCTCTGAGCATGAACAATCAATACATCTGTATCTGTATGGGCTCTTTTGGGACTATGTATATAGAATGTTTGGTCATCTATCTGGAGTACATCGCCATTTTTTATAGCAATCTCTGGAAATTTAAACTCTTTTGTTCCTTTTAGATTTTTTGATAATCTCTCCAATATATCATACCACTTTTGAGCCTCACCAGCCTTGGAGACATCTATCATCTTCTGTAGAGCATAAATTTTGACATCTGGATACTTCTCTGCTATCGCTTTTCCTGCGAACCAGTGGTCTCCATGTTTATGCGTATCAATAATGGCCACAATTGGCTTTTTGCTAATCTTCTCAACCTCTGCTAAAATCTTCTTACCAACATTATAATTTCCACCAGGGTCAATCATAATAAGGCTATTTTTACCCTCTATAATCGCAGGGTTATTCATGAAACCTTGATTCTCTACACTTGGATTCATCGGTGGGCCATGCATAATATAGACATTTTGGTTTACTCTCTCAAACTTCATCTCTCCATATTTACCCAAATCAAAGGCATTTAGCGAAGTGGCTAATGCTCCGGCTACGATTAGTGATAGTACTGTTTTTCTCATTGTTTCTCCTGTTAAGTTAATTTAGTCCTCAAAGAACAACTCATCCTTAAAGTCCTCTAGGGTCATTTTTTGATAAGATTTGCTACTTATATAATCAAGTATGGTCATCATTTTTTTAGGGTCTCTATATCCTGTAACATCATAGATAATCTTGTTTCCACACCCATTTATAAAAACCATTGATGGGTAAAAATTGACTCCCAGAGCTTTTAAAAATTGACGATTGGTTCCATTGAAATCTTGATACGAGATAGTCTCATCATCATCTCTGTTTATATCTAGTAGTACAAAATCTTTTTGGATGGCTTTGCTAATCTCTTTCTCATCGAGTTGAAAGAGCATCCTTTCGCAATATCCACAGTTATCTTTGTGTAGAAATAGCATAACATGCTTTTTGGTTCTGTTGGCATCTGCTGAAGCTTTATCTATATCAATATCAACAGATAGTGCCAATAGGGGCAAAAAGATAAGTATCCTTATAAAATCTATAACGCTACTCATCTTTTCCCTTTCTACTCTAACATCTCTAGTTCATCATAAGCAAAACCGATATTGTGAGCGTTTAAAATATCATACATCGCTTTGTCTTTGAACTCTATAAGTTTGACTACTTCGTTTATCTCTGTAGCATCTACCCCCTCATCTATCGCTTTGAGGATTCTCTCTTTTAGAAGTTTAAAGTAGAGTTCAGACTCATCCATCGCTTTTGCATCTGTGATAAATCCATGCCCTGGAACCAGAACTTTCCAATCTAGTTTTTTCATCATCGCCAACGCTTTTAGCTGACCCATAACAGAGCCGTGTCGTCCTGATGTGATTCTACCGTTCATTACCAAATCACCAGCAAATAGAACTTTTCTCTTTGGCATATAGATAAAGACATCATCCCCTGTGTGAGCCTTGACATCCATTGGGATAATCCTAAACTCTTCACCACCAAATGTTAGGGTATATGGCTCTTTTGCAATCTTATCAAGCTTGATAATATGTGTTCCTTTGATTGCATTTGGTGGAAGTACATTATACATTCGAGTCTTGTCACCATCTTTATAGTTTTTATTGATACTCTCAGGTCCAATTAGAGTTGCTCCAAACCTCTTTTTGAAAAAATCATTACCCAACCAGTGGTCATCATGCTCATGGGAGTTGACAACATACTTTACAGGCAAATCCTCAATTTTTTGCATCGCCTCATAGGACTGCTTTGCAAACTGATAAGAGGGACCTGTATCCATTGCAAGATAGCCATCATTGGTTTTGATATA